>JBCCRZ010000222.1:0-8867 GCA_039200855.1 Cyanobacteria bacterium P01_D01_bin.44
ACACAGAGCGCAGCTGCCTACAGAGAATGAAGTCTCTATACGACGTGACTGTGAACATCCCTCAAATAGAGTTATCTCTATTTTCGTATATCCTTTTGCTGTCTTGAGCTTTGGCTGTTTTTTAGCGATCTCCCACATGACGCCAGCTAACGCACAAAGCTTAGACCTACCCACGCTTCAAAATTTGCCGCCTGCACCCGAAGAAGAAGCCTTACCTCAGCAGGAGCCCCTACCTTCAGACATCCCTTCTGTCCCTGAAGGTGTCCCTTTACAGCTTGAGGATGCGCTACCTGATGACATTCCAGATGTCCTTGACCTCGATGTGTGTCCGGATTTGGCTGATACGCTAGAAACCCCCTTTCAAGCCCTTGAAATTGAGGTGGTTGGGAACTCGGTGCTCTATGACGAAATCGCTGAGCAGGTAGACTGCTACGTTGGCAAGACAATCAGGCTGTCAGATTTGTTTAACTTGCGATCGCGCATCACCAAACTATACCTCGACTCAGGCTACATTACCTCTGGTGCATTTATCCCTAACAACCAAGATTTAACCGATGGTCAGGTTCAGATCCAAGTCGTTGAAGGAGAGATTGAAACTCTACAAGTGAATGGATTAAAGCGGTTACGAGAGAGTTATATTCGTAGTCGCCTGGATGGGGCAATGGCGGCTCCGTTTAACCAGCAAGATCTCGAAGAAAGATTGCTGCTGCTGCAACTCGATCCTGTTTTAGACCAGATTAACGCTGAGTTAACCGCAGGGGATGGCCCTGGTAAAAGTCTTCTCATTCTGGATATTCAAGAAACCGATACCTTTGGCGCTGCTTTGACCGGTAACAATCATCGTTCACCCAGCATTGGCTCGGCAGGCGCAGATATCAGCCTGACGCTCAACAATCCACTCGGGAGGGGTGACAGCCTGACGGCCAGCTATGGTCGTACGGAGGGGCTTAATCTATATGACTTGAGCTATTTTATCCCGGTCAACGGGAGGGGTGGCAGCTTAAATTTCAGCGTCGGCAACAGTGATAGTCGAATCGTGCAAGACGACTTACGCGACATCGACATTGAAAGTGATACCATCACAGTATCAGCCGGGTTTCGTCAGCCTCTGGTGCAAACCCCTTCCGAAGAATTTGCCCTCGGTCTAGATTTTGATTGGCGGCACACTCAGAGTTACATCTTAGATGATATTCCTTTCTCTTTTTCAGTTGGGCCTGAGCGTGGGCGCTCCCAAGTGAGTGCATTGCGGTTTTATCAGGACTGGGTAAAACGAAGCCAATCTAGGGTTTTGGCGGCACGGTCCCAATTTAGTCTAGGGCTTGATATTCTTGGCGCAACCGATAATGACTCCGGCATTGACGGCCAGTTTTTCAGTTGGCTAGGTCAGTTTCAGTGGATTGAGCAAGTGTCTCCACGCTTTTTGGTACTGACGCGTGTAGGAGCTCAACTGACACCCGATGCGCTGCTGCCCATTGAGCGCTTTAGCCTGGGTGGGGTTGGCACGGTACGCGGCTATGCTCAAAATCAGCTGGTCACTGACAATGCAGTGACGGGCTCGTTAGAGTTTCGCATTCCGGTCTCGAATGATCCAAACAAAATACAGCTGACCCCTTTTCTAGATGCGGGTATTGGCTGGAATAACAAAACCCCGGATCCTGACCCATTATTTTTGTTGGGGACTGGAGTCGGCGTACGTTGGGCCGTTAATCCTGACCTCTTCCTTCGTCTCGACTATGGCATTCCACTGATTTCTGAAGATGACCTGGGTGACTCGTTACAAGAAAATGGCCTGTACTTTTCAATCGACTATCGACTCTCCTTCTAACCCCATTCTTCTAACCCCGTTCTTCCAAGCATTCAACTACCCTCAGCGCCCTATCTTGATTCTGTTCTGAGACTGTTCGTCTCAACGGAGCAGGCGTCTCCATTCACGAAACTGCGCATCAACGTCTTGAATGTTGTTACCAACAGCTACCCCCACCGCTTCGTTCATGTCTGCATTGTGGGTACCCGTTAAGGTGCCAATTGCAGAGATAGCGGTCTCGTTTTTAATCATCTGATTGGCGGCAAGAGTCAGCGTCGCTGAGTCAGAGCCAACATCTGATAGAGCAGCTCCTCCATCGATTTCGGTTGAGCCACGGGGGCTAGTCTCAGCCGCATACGCCTGCCCTTGTAGCAACCCATCAGGCAGTTTGACTATTTTCGGTAGACTGGGCTTGACCAGGCTCAAAGCAAACACAGACATTGTCGCCAGCAGGCTAGAGGTGGTGAGTCGCAGGCACATATTTTTCATAAGAGTCTCCTGTAGTAGGGACAAATCTGCGAGCAACCACGAGATTCATCCAGATGACTTGGTTACACAGTAGAAAGTCTTATGAACTCGAGCATCGAGCAAAACAGCGACGTACACTGCTTCAACCCGTAAATCTGATTTGCATAAACCCGCAACTCACGCGGTCCTCACCACACATCATCAACCCTGGCAAGAACAAGCAAAACAGCCAGGGGCTTATTTATAAGCCCCCATGCTTACCCATGGGGGCTTATTTTTGGGCAGTCCCTTTAGCACACCAGTCTGCACGAACAAAAGACTCCTGATTAATCGGCGTAAACCCCCAGCACAGCTGGGGGTTTACGCCGATTAATTATTGCCCGTTACACGACTCAGAATATTCTCAATATTCTGACTACCATTGAAAAAATAGGCCCCTCGCGCTTCATCGACGTTGAATTCTAAAAAGCTATGAAACAGATTGCCACCAAAAATAACCCCACCATCAATCACATCAACGGGGAACCCTTGTGTATCAAGGGGGACGACTCCAGACTGGTTAGGGCCGAGGGTGTCATTTGGGACAATGTTGCTTTGTGCCCAAGTGGCGGTTGGGGTGAGTAAGACAATAAGAAGTAATTTGTGTGCAAGCTAACACACCCAGGTAAAAAAGGCTTTTTCTCATAGAGAGTTTATCCTCCCAAAAAAGAGTTTATTCTCAAAAAAGCAATCTAACGGCAAATGGCTCAGCAAGTTCTTGTAAATAGAGTCTGGTAAACAGAGTCTGGCAAACAGAGCACGAGGCTATTAATTGACGAGTCCTAAGTAAAACACTTAAGTCTTTCTTTTTACCTCTCTATTGAATAGGTTGAAGATTAAATAGGTTGAAGCTCTCGAGCTGTTAAGCAATCACCTAACAGGTTTGGTGTCTCCCCCTTGAAACCCAGGGAGGATGAGCATTTGGCGTAAAAAAAGGGGAGTCTAGAGAAACCATGAATTTAATGACTAATAACGCCTTAGCGCAAGATCTGAGCTATCCTTAGTCTTTGGTTAATCATACTGAATACTGACAAGATGTAGAGCCTTCCCTCAAACCAATCTTCAAGAGATGTTAAATCTTCAAGGGATGTCTAGAGTATGGAAGGATACATATTTTTATGTTCTTCGGAGTTCTCCTATGCGACTTCCTCGCTTTAGGCTTCGTAGCCGCCGTGTGTTTTTGCTGCTGTTGAGCTGTACTTTGGTGACCCACCTCTGGTTAGGAGATTTGTCAAGGCA
The DNA here is from genome assembly GCA_039200855.1 of Cyanobacteria bacterium P01_D01_bin.44. Lineage (GTDB taxonomy): Bacteria > Cyanobacteriota > Cyanobacteriia > Phormidesmidales > Phormidesmidaceae > SIO4C1. Next base: position 3,551 of record JBCCRZ010000222.1, read on the forward strand.
GCTCTTTTGGGGAGAGGGTTGGGGCAGCCCACCCGTCGCCTACGCCACCGATGCTCGCCAGTGGGTGCAAACCGGCGTTGAGCACTACCAGGCTGGCAATTTTTTGGAGGCGATTGAGCCCTGGCAATCGGCCTATGGCGTCTATGAAGCGACTCAAGATTTGCCTGCCCTGGCGATTGTCAGCGAAAATCTGGCCCGGGCTTACCAGCAAATGGGGCAGACGTCTGAGGAAATTAGCCACTGGGAACGGGCGATCGCAACCGTTCAAACCTTAGGAGATCGTCCCAAGCTAGGCCGTCTGCGCACCGAGCAAGCCCAGGCATATAGCCGCCTGGGGCAACCCCGCCGCGCCATCACGATACTCTGCGGTAGTGAGATCGAGCCCTGTGAGGCTAGCAGTGCCCTACAAATTGCTCAAGAAGTCAGTGACCCAGCTGGACAGGTGGCAGCACTCGGCAGCCTGGGCGAAGCTTATCTTTTGCAAGGCGACCCCGAAAAAGCGCTGCCCTACCTGATGCAGGGCCACAATATCAGTCTTGAGCTGGGTGAGCCCGCCCTGGAAATGGCGATTCTCAATAGCCTGGGCAATGCGTCCGTCAGCCTGGCCGAGATTAACGATCGTCGGGCGGATGAAGCCGAAACCCGAGGCGATACGATCGAATCCACACCGCTGCGGGCTCGGGCGGCTCAGTTTAACGCAGACGCTATTGAGCATTTTCGCAAAAGTTATGATCTAGCCCAGGCTAAATCCGAGGGGCCTGCCCAGTTGAGAGCCCTCCTAAATCTCATTCCAGCCTATGAGCGCGCCGACACCCTGGACGAAGCTCAGCGCCATCGAGAGCTGGCCTTGGCTGCCCTTGAGCAACTCCCCGCTTCGCAAACTAAAGCATTTGCCGCGATTAAATTGGCCGACTTTTTAGAGCCGTTGGCGATTAGACAGTCCCATCTGCTGCTAAATTCAACCTCACCGTCGTCGGCGTCTCAAGCCACCTCCCTGCTAAATCAAGCCCTGGTCATTGGAGAATCCATCGATAATCCGCGCGTGATCTCCTTTGCGCTCGGTAAGCTAGGAAATCTAGACGAGCGCTCTGGACGCTACGGAGCCGCTTTGGAGAAAACCCAAAACGCTCGACTTGCCGCCGATCAAAACCTGGCGGCTGGGGATAGTCTCTATCTTTGGGAATGGCAGCTGGGTCGGATTTATAAAGCACAGGGCAAATTGAACGAGTCTGCCCAGGCCTATGGTCAAGCGGTGGCTAGCTTGGATCGAATCCGCAACGATATTCTCAGTGCCAATCGGGACCTGCAGTTTGACTTTCGCGACAGGGTGGAGCCCATCTATCGCCAATATGCAGAGCTTAACCTTAAGGCGGTGCCGGATGACGTCACGATCAAACAAGGTGAACAGGCTTTTAAAGAATTAGACACGGCGTTAGTCACGTTAGATTCGCTCAAAGTCGCTGAGCTACAAAGCTACTTTGCGAATGACTGTGTGATTGTGGCTAACGATACCCGCGTGGATGAAGTCGGGGATAGCACCGCCACCGCAGTGTTTAGTACGGCTATCCTGGCCGATCAACTCACCGTGATTGTTAGCCTACCGGATGGAAGCAAAAAAATTGCGCAGGTGCCCATTCAAAAGCAGGCTTTAGAAGCGCAGATCAACGAGTTTCGCAAAAGTTTAGAATTTGGCAGCCGAGATTATCGTTTTGACGTTCAACCGGCACAGCAGGTCTATCAGTGGTTAATTCGCCCCTTTGAGGCAGATTTAACAGCGGTGAAAACCTTGGTTTTTGTAAATGATGGCTTACTGCGGAGCATACCCATGTCGGCTTTGCACGATGGCAGTCAATTTTTGATTGAGAAGTTTGCGGTGGCGACCACGCCCAGTTTGACCTTGACCCATCCTAAAAAAGTTGAAAAAGAGGCGCTAAGTGCCTTATTAATGGGGGTCAGTGAGCCATCCGAGCTGCCGGAGACGACCTTTATCGCCTTGCCCGCGGTAGAAGGCGAATTAATGGCTGTGGCTGAGCAACTCCCAAACAATAAGATTTTGCTAAATCAGGACTTTTCGATTGATGTCCTGCGTCAGTCGCTGGTCGAAACAGACTACCGGGTATTGCACATGGCAACCCACGGCACGTTCGGGTTTGAGCCCAATGATAACTTTGTTGTGGCTGGGGCCAAGCAAACTGGGACGGCGAGTCAATTTAATGAGAAGTTAACCATCGGTGAGCTAGATGAGCTGATTCGCAATGTCAACGACCCGACTCGAGCGCCCATTGAGCTACTAACGCTAACCGCTTGTGAAACGGCCATTGGGGATACTCGCTCTACGTTAGGACTGGCTGGGGTGGCGCTGCGCGCAGGGGTACGCAGCGCGATCGCAACGCTGTGGTCGGTGGGGGATGCCTCGTCTGCTGAACTGATCTCACGGTTCTATGAAAACCTACAAAATCCAACGCTGTCCAAGGCAGAGGCGCTACAACAGGCCCAAATTAGCCTGTTACAGTCCAATGACGGATCGGGTAATGACAATCCTTTTCGCTGGGCTCCGTTTGTCTTGATTGGCAACTGGCTGTAGGTCTGTTCTCAAATGATTCGGGATACTATTCTCTTTCGATCCCTTTAATTATCAGTGATCTCCACAATTTCGAGAATATCTTGGCTAAGCTGTTGATTCTCGGGGGCCACGGCTGCGGCGAGATCCCGCAATAGCCCACTGCGGGTTTGCCGACCCTCCCCGGTGGTTGCCTCAGAAACCTGTGCGATCGCATCGTACCAGAGCCCCTCCTGACCATAGATGACGGCCTGGGCCGAGTCGGTGGTGGTCGTGGCAAGTGCTGCCGATAGCCCCGCGGGTGGAGAAACAACCTCAAAAGCCAGCTCCTGCACCAGGGCACGGGAGGGATAGTTGGGGTTGCACTCAATGATCACCTGCCAGCGGTATTCTGTGCCGGGGGTCAACGCCGGTTCACTGGTGGGAAGCTGATAGTTGACAAAACCTGGAGTATAGGCCAGCTCAGCCACATGAATCGGGGTCGGGATGCCTTCCTCGTCGGGGGACAACAAGCGGAAAATGACGGGAAAGGCCATTTCGGCGGCCTGCTCTGAGTCCGGCAGGTGCCATCCAAAATTGGGATGGCTTGAAACCGTCTGCCCCACTGTTTCAAGCGGCCCGAGCAGGGTAAAGGCGGTGGTGGTACTGCCCAGGCAGGCTCCCCGTCGGGTGCCCGTTGTTGTACGTGGGCCAGAGCGCGGTCTGGGATTGCTGGGCGGGCGAAAGTGGGTAGTGCTTGTAGGGGTGGCTGAGCGGGTGCTGGGGGTTTCGTTGCTGGCGCTGCGACGGCGAGACGGATCAGCCGCCGCGGGTTGCTGATTGACCGTCTGATTGGCCGTCGCTGGGGCAGCCGCTTGGCCCTGGATTGCATCGGCATGGGACACCCACAGGAGGGCACTGATGGCCAAAGCAGGGGTCGTTTTGAATAGGATCGAGAGAAATTTGGAGACAGACATAACTAGAAATCTCACCTCATTGATCTGATCTAAATCGATTTTTAGGCGGTTGCAAGCAAATAACGCCCCAAAGCCCCTCTCCCTAAATCCCTCTCCCAAATCTGGGAGAGGGACTTTGAGCTGAGTGAACCTTTCCCTGGCAAAGGAATCCTAGAATGGATAAATTCCGTGCTAAATCAGGCTTTGCTCCCCTGCTCCCAGATTTGGGAGCAGGGGCTGGGGGATGAGGGCTATTGGGATAATCTATCGCTGGGATGTTATTAATATGCATTCACCTTAGTGAGCTGAAGAATGCGATTGACTCTACTTTAGGAGACTTGCCGCAAGCGCCGCTGACTAAACCGGAGACATTAGCTACGCAAAGGGGTCAATCGCATTGCAGAAATGTGCAAGTGAGGCAGGCATTGAGCCTCCGCAAGGGAATCATCGGCCTCTCTACTTCTTCATCCAGCGTTTCCAGGCAGGGGGCTGGATGGGCCAGCGCAGTTCGCAGTGGACACCCTGAGGGTCAACGGCTTTGCGCTCAAAGTGACCCCAAAGGCTGCGGGCCAGCTTGTGGGCCTGGCGGGTGCCAAAACCGCCCTGATAATTAGGCAGATGGCTTTTAAGCCCGGCTCCATTGTCAATCACCTGGATCACATTGTGTTCACCCACCTGCAAACAGTTGATCATCAGCCGGGTGGTGCCTTCGGCATATTTGCAGACATTAATCAAGGCTTCTTCTAAAAATCTTCCCAGGTTGCGTTTTTGTTCTAAGGTGAGATCGCTATCTGCCATTGGTTTAAAGCAGGTCACTTTTAAGATAGGCTCAAAAAAACCTCGCCGCCGTTCGATGGTTGCCTGGTAGACTTCATACAGCAAGGCATCTAACGGTGTGTGTAAATCTAAGGCCTGCTGACCCGTGAGGATTATCTGGCCCGTGGGCAGCAACATTTCCTGGCGCATGGCTTCATAGATGCCGCGCATCTCTCGATTTAAGCTTTGCAAATCTTGTCGCAGGGCGGCTGGGGCGGGTTGGTTGTCGGGCCAGGTGCTAAGCATCCCAGACAATATCTGTAGGGGGCCGTTGTGAATGGTGTTGTAGGTCCAGTCGATCAGCTTTTGGCGTTCATCGAGCTGCGATCGCAGCTGCGCTTGGGACTGATAAAACGGGTATAGGGCAACGGCGTTGAGCAAAAAAGCAAGCGTCGTCGGCACGAGCGGTAGCCACCAGCTCGCCACCAGTAGCCCATAGTAAAGGAGCAACCCGGTTAAGCTGATGGCGAGCATCAACAGCAGATGCAGCGACGGTTTACGACGCCAGTGGGCCAGGGCCATCCCGAGCAGGCCGCTGCCGACAATCAAGACATAGTCGAGACCGTTAGGGGGCGTCTTGAGAAAGGGGCGACCGTCATAGACCGCACTCAAGATTTGGCTAATCGCATGGGCCTGGACTTCTACCCCCGGAATCAAGCTGGGGTTGCTGCCTGCGATCGCGGTTGAGCTGACAAAGTCTTTGACCGTCTCCGCTGTATAGCCGACCAGGACCACGCGATCTTGGAGTAACTCGGGATCTATCTGCCCAGATACCAGCGCCTTATAGGAGATCTCTGTAAACGGTTCTGTCCCCGATCGAAAGTTAATTAAAGCCTGGTTGCCCCCATTATCTGTGCGAACATAGCCCCCGGTGTTGGGCTGGAAACGTGGAATCTCGGTCTGCCCAAATCGCATGGTCTCAGGATCTCGAATCCCATTTTCGAGCCTGAGTCCCTCGGGGGCTAAATACCTTGCTACCAGCCGTATCGTCAGAGAAAACCGATAA
>JBCCRZ010000223.1:0-8854 GCA_039200855.1 Cyanobacteria bacterium P01_D01_bin.44
AGTAGCAAGCAGCTGGCTGCACTCAAACCCATTGCAAACCAACGAACGATGGGGCTAAAAAGTTGAACGGTCATGATTGATAATTCCTAACGAATGCGTTTTTGGAGACATCAGCCAGTTTTGAAGAAATGGCGCTGGGCCATTCCCTGGCTAAGGGCTTATCAATTGATACGGAATGTAAACAAAATCGGATTGCGGCAGTTTCTGATGTCTTGAATTTTTTTAGGACAGATTTTGTTGATCGGTTTTGCCCCATCCCTGGCATGATGGTTGAGATTATTTGCCCTGACACGTCATGGGCTAATTTTTCACTGGCTAATTCAACGTCTAATTTTCCTCTGCACCATGTTCGACGTCGTTCTTCAGCGCCTTACCTTTGGCCGTTTTGCCCTACACCAATGGCGAGAGGTCAGTTTGCTGCACCACCTGCTGTGGCCTTTGCGTCAATGGCGTCAGGGCAGTTTGTTGTTGCCCTATGGGGATGTGATCGCAGCGGTCTTCATCTCAATTGTTTTTGCGATCGCGCCCTATGTATCGACCACACTGATCGGTGTATTGTTGTTGATCTGCGCTGCGTTCTGGCTACTGCTAACCCTCTCTGATCAGGCAGAGGGTTGGCTGACCCCCATTCACATTGGGGTATTGCTGTATTGGCTAGCCATGTTACTCGCCACCGCCGTCTCACCGACTAACGTCAAATCGGCAGCAATTTCGGGGTTAATCAAGCTAACCCTTAATTTGATGCTGTTTTTGCTAGCGGCACGGGTAATGCGACAGCCCAAATTACGGACGGCTATCCTCTCGGTTTTCTTGCTAACGACCTTACTGGTGTCGGTCTACGGTCTGCGGCAGTGGTTTTTTGGGGCCGACGCGCTGGCTACCTGGGTTGACCCAGAATCTAATCTGTCTGGGACAACGCGGGTCTATAGTTTTTTGGGCAACCCCAACCTGCTGGCCGCCTATTTGCTCCCGGCCATCAGCTTTAGCTTTGCCGCGATTTTTATATGGCCACGTTGGTTGCCCAAAGGGCTAGCCGTGATGGCTTTACTGGTGAATACTGGCTGTCTAATTTTGACCCTGAGCCGCGGCGGCTGGCTAGGTTTCTTAGGACTGGGGTTTGTGATGATGGTGCTGCTGGTTTATTGGTGGAATGCTCTCTTTCCACCGTTTTGGCAACGGTGGGCGCTGCCGTTACTATTAGGGGGCTCAGTCACGGTCGTGGCGCTGAGCATCCTGGTGGTCCCTCCCGTTCAGGAGCGAGTAATGAGTATGTTTGCCGGTCGCGAAGACAGCAGTAACAACTTTCGCATTAACGTGTATGAGGCGGTCTTTGAGATGATTCGAGACCGACCCGTTTTGGGCATTGGCCCCGGCAATGAAGCCTTTAACAAAGTGTATCCGCTCTATCAACGCCCTAACTACACCGCCCTCAGTGCCTACTCAATTTATTTCGAAACCCTTGTAGAAGCCGGGTTTGTTGGGTTTGTGAGCCTTTTATGGATGTTGTTGATTGGGTTTTACCAAGGCTTTAAGCAAATTCAGCGATTTCGAGAGACCCTCAACCCCCAGGGGTATTGGCTGATTGCTGCGATCGCAGGCCAGGTCGGCGTCCTCGTGCAGGGGCTATTTGACACGGTTTGGTATCGGCCCCAGGTGAGTACGCTGTGGTGGCTGACGATGGCGGTGATCGCCAGCTTTTATGTGGGTCGGCAGCAGCGGTATGAGATGGAGGGTAGAGGGTCGGAAGGTAGAGGGTAGAGAGAATTGGGTAGAGGGTAAGAGAACTTAGCTAAACCCGACCCACCACCCACCACCCACTACCCACTACCCACTACTCACCATGCTCCCCCCCGATATCCAAAACCTGACCGAAGACACTTCCATCGCTCTAGCTGAAGCGATTCAGTTTGCTGAGATTGCGACGTCGCTGGCCGATCAGCCGATTCCCACCAGCTACGTTTGCCAGGGGAGTGGGCCACCGCTTTTACTGGTTCACGGGTTTGACAGTTCTCTGTTTGAGTTTCGGCGGCTGGTGCCGCGTTTGGCTGAGTACTTTCAAGTCTGGGTGGTGGACCTGTTGGGGTTTGGATTTACCGATCGCACGGTGGTTTCAGCCTATAGCCCTGGGGCGATTAAGCGGCATCTATATCACTTTTGGCAGCAGATGATCGCTCAGCCGGTGGGGCTGGGCGGGGCATCGATGGGCGGGGCAGCCGCGATTGATTTTGGGCTGACTTATCCCGAGGCGGTAAGCAAGCTGGTGCTATTTGACAGTGCGGGGTTTGCGGCGGGGCCTGCCATTGGGAAAGTGATGTTTCCGCCTTTGGATAGCTGGGCGACGGCGTTTTTGAAGAATCCGGGGGTGCGACGGCGGATTTCTCAACAGGCCTATTGCGATCGCACCCTGGTCACCCCCGATGCCGAACTCTGTGCCTCATTACATCTGCAAGCCCCCCAGTGGAAAGAAGCCCTGATCAGCTTTACCAAGAGTGGTGGCTATAATTTCTTAAGCCAAAAAATCAAAGACATTTCAACCCCTACGCTGGTTATCTGGGGCGAGCAAGATAAGATTCTAGGCACCCAAGATGCCCAGAAATTTCAAAAAACCGTTCCCGATAGCCAACTGGTGTGGATTCCCGAGTGCGGCCACGTACCCCATCTAGAAAAGCCCCAGGCCACTGCAGAATATATGATTGAATTTGTCCTATGACCCTCTTCAAAACTCCGCTCCATAAACTTTGCGTACAGCAAGGCGCTAGAATGACCGCATTCTCAGGCTGGGAAATGCCGGTTCAGTTCAGCAGCATTCAAAAAGAGCACCAGGCCGTGCGCGAGCGCGCGGGGGTCTTTGATATTTCCCACATGGGTAAGTTTGTGCTGACGGGGAGTGACCTGTTGGAGCACCTACAACCCCTAGTGCCCACCGATCTCAGTCGGTTATCCCCTGGCAAGGCCCAATATACAGTACTGCTTAACCCAGAGGGTGGCATCATCGACGACCTGATCGTCTATGACCAGGGCCAAGCAGATAATGGTGAATCGCAAGTCTTTTTAATTGTGAATGCGGGCACAACGGCAAAAGATAAAGCATGGCTGTTAAAGCACTTGCCCGAGGCCGATGTACAGCTCAATGACATGTCTCAAGACAAAGCCCTGCTTGCAGTACAAGGCCCCCAAGCCGTCGCTAAGCTACAAACTCTGACCGAGACGGATCTGTCCGAGGTCTCCCGATTTGGACACTGCCAGGGGAGCCTCCTGGGCCAGGATGCCTTTTTGGCCCGCACGGGCTATACCGGCGAAGACGGTTTTGAGGTGATGCTCGATCCCAAAGGCGCGGTTGCAGTCTGGAGAGCTTTGCTGGACAAAGACGTGACCCCTTGCGGTTTGGGTGCTCGCGATACCCTCCGTCTAGAGGCGGCGATGGCCCTCTACGGGCAAGATATTAACGAGACGACCACCCCCCTAGAGGCGGGCTTAAGTTGGTTAGTTCACCTGGATAAACCCCAAGATTTTATGGGGCGATCCGTTTTAGAACAGCAAAAAGCAGAGGGGTTGTCCCGCCGACTGGTGGGGCTACAGCTCGAAGGGCGCAACATTGCCCGCCATGACTATCCGGTGTTATCAGAGGGCACCCCAGTGGGGATTGTCACCAGCGGCACGCTATCACCCACCCTGGGCTACCCGGTGGCCCTGGCCTATGTTCCCGCTGAGCTGGCTAAAATTGGCCAGACGGTTGAGGTCGAAATCCGTAAAAGGCCCTTTACCGCAACGGTTGTAAAACGCCCCTTCTATAAGGCTCAATAGCCCTGTTATAGACTTTTAGACTTTTTTGACCCCCTGATAAAAAGCGCGGAGCATGAATTTTCAAACAAAGCTGGCAAAATAGACCTAAAATCTGCCCCCTCTGACCCCCTGCCTAAGGTACGCCTGCGCCTTGGCAGGCAAGATCTTGGCGTACAAATTTTCAAGCTGGGTGATGTTTTTGCTCAGCGTATAGCGATCAAGCACCCGCTGCCTGGCTTTACTGCCTAACAATGACGACATCTCGGGGTGGTCGCGGAGGATGGGCAAAATCGTTTGCAACTGGGTTGAGACCCGCTGCGTGTCCAGGATAATCCCGGCTCCGTTTTCTAGCACTTCACCGTCGGCTCCGGCATCGGTGGCAATGCAGGCGGTTCCACAGGCCATAGCCTCCAACAGCGATAGCGATAACCCCTCGACCAGGGACGGCAAAATAAACGCATCGGCAGCCCGCAAAATTTCGATACGGCGATCTTCGCTGGCGACAAAACCCGTCCAAACAACCGAATCGTCCGAGCCATAGGCCGCTTTTAAGGGCACCTGCAAGGGACCGCTGCCCACAATCAAGAGCTTGTTATCGGGTCCCATGTTGGCGAGTTTCCAACCTTTGAGCAAAGATTCTACATTTTTTTCGATGGCAAGTCGGCCCTGGTAAACGTAAAGCTGCTTTGCCTGGAGATCTGCCTTGGCGCGAGATAACCCCGGCGCATATTTGAAAACGTCTACGCCGTTGGGGATGACCACCACCCGATGGGGCTCAACCCCCAGTTTGACTAGCAAATTTTGCTGCAGCTTAGAAAACACAATGACGCGATCGTAATTGGCCAAGCAAGGGGCGTAGAGCTGATAGGCCAAATGCTGGGTCCCGGAGGTAAAGTTACGCAGCTTGCGATCAAACGGCGGGTGAAAGGTTGCCACCAGTGGAATACCCAGTTCTTGACAGATCTCGGGCAGCTTAAAGTCAAGCGGCGATAAGGTCAATGAGGCATGGACCAGATCGGGCTTGAGCTTTTTTAAGGCCGCTGCCAGCATGCGACCCGAGCGAAATGATGGCACCGTCAAAATTTGGGATTTAAAGATAAAGGGTAGCGACACCTCTTCGTAACCAGCCTGATCTTCTGAAGGGTCTTCGCTCTGGGCAAAATGTAGAAAGGTAACCCGATATCCGCGTTCTAGCAGAGCATTGGTAATTTCTCGGCCATAGGTTACGTTGCCACAAAAGGGAGTTTTTTTACCAAGCCACGCTATATGCATGTAATGGGGCGCATCACCGACTAAAACATTATCAAGATTTTACTGCCCCTGGGGTCCGTCAGCCCGAGGAGACGGGTTATTCACCAACGACCAGGTCAGCACGCCCCCCAACGCCACCATGATCGCCAGTAAAGCAAAGACAATCCGCAGGCCCAAAAAAGTTTCTGCCACCCCTGCGAGGGCTAAGGGCAAACTCAAGGCAATATTAACAACGTTGTTTTGTAGGCCAAAAACCTTACCACGCATTGCTTCGGGGGTATGTTCCTGAATGGTGGTCTGCATGGGAATCCCCACCATGGCGGCAAACACGCCCAACCCGGTTATCAGCCCCAGCGTGATCCACAGGTGGTCATGGCTGAGGGATAGCCCACTGAGCATAGCCGCCATCCCAAACGCCCCATACAGACTCAGTCGATAGTGCCGAAAGCGCTGGCCAAACTGCCCCACTAGGGCTGCGCCTAGCCCCATGCCAACCCCACCAGCAGCCAGCAAAAAGCCAAATTGAGACGATTTTATCGCTGGGATCACCTCCGCCAACCTAACGGCCAAGACAGCTAATGCCGCAAACACTGAAAACAGCAACACTAACTGAATGAGTGCCCCTCGCACCCGGGCATGGTTACCCAGGTAGGCAAGCCCATCTTTAATGTCATCCCAAACGTGGGCAGGGGGCTTATCACTGAGGCTTTCATGGGGTCTTAGCAGGAGTAAAATCACCCCTGCCAGACCGTAGCTGATACCGACTAAAATACTTTTGCCGAGTCCTGAGCCGCCATCAAAGGGGGTCAACAGGGTATCTGCGATCGCAAGCAGCGGCTCCCCCACCGCAAAGCCAATGATCACCGAGGCCATCATCGTGGTGGTGTAAAGCGAATTGGCCGACAGCAGATTACGTTTCTCAACAATCAGGGGAATCGCCGCCTGCTCCGCCGGGGCGAAAAACTGCGTCAGCGTTGACACCAAAAAGGTTACCCCCAGCAAAATCCAAAACCCGACGGGTAGATTGGCAGCGTCTCCCCACCCCTGGGTCAACCACAATAGCCCCGGCAGCAGCAGTACCAGGGCCCCCCGTAACAGGTTAGTCAGCACCAGCACCGGCTTTTTGCGCCAGCGATCGACATACACCCCTGCCAGCGACCCAAACAGCACCGCCGGAATCGTAAACGCCACCATAATGCCAGACACCCAGCCGCTGATCGACTGCCCTGGCACATCATATTGGCTGGCAATAATCGCAATCATCAACACCAGATAGACCTTATCGGCCATCTGGGAAAACACCTGACCGCTCCAAAGGGTCAAGAAATTTCGGTTCTGGAGGACCGGCCAAAATCCGCGTACGGGCTCGTCGTGACCCGTTTTCTGGCCCATTTCCTGATCGGTCGGTTGGGCTGAGACAGTCACGGGCTGGGCGTCTACCTGAGCCATCGCAGACACTGCCTGCGACGACACAGAATTAGGCGACTTGTTGACGGAGCCGTTAGCAGAGGACCGCGATAGATCAGGTCCCTCGTCTTCTACATTTTCAGGAATATCGTCAAACTCACGAAGCATAAGCGGGTGAGGCAAAGCAGGTATCAATCAACGCCGCTGAGCGAATTGGCCGATCAAAATGATACTGGGCGTAGTGACGCAAAATACGCTCAATTCGTCGCCAAAGCACATGGGGAGACATTTTTCCTCCCTCTACTGATGGTAAGGAATCAGCCTGGGTTAGCACAAGCTCTGGCCGACCCAATTGTTGAAATAACGACAGCTCAAAGGCACTCAGCTCAGCTTTCATTTCCAGTTTACCGCCCCCCTCAGCCGCCCGAAAGCTTCTCGGTGTCACAATTCGACTGAGTTCTGCCAGTTCAACAATCCCCCCGGCACTCAGACTAAACCCCACCCGCCAATCAGGGTTACTCACGTCGAGCTCAATCGGCTGCTGGGTGACACAGCACTGATGCAGCTCTGGGGCAACCCCCGCCAGGGCCAGAATGTGGAAGGTGGCATGGGCCAAACAGGCCAACACCGCGGAGGATGAGGCCGTTTCCAACCGTTCGAGGTGCTCTACCAGCAGATAAAACAACGCCTCTTGGGGCTGTTCACTGACGGCCTCACAGAGGATCAGCTCCGCTAGATACTGGCTGGCGGTCAGCCGAGCCAGGTCACGGCTCAGCGCCGGAAACGACCGCTGGGTTTCAGCCTGTACCATCTTATCCAGAGATTTACCGCGGGTTAGCAGCAGCTCATTGATGACAAATAAACCACTGCGTCCCCCTAATCGAGATTTGTGCTTACGGGCACCGGGGGCAATCGCCCGAATTAAGCCTAGCTCTTTGGTTAATACGGTCACCAGTCGATCAGCCTCGCCCATGGGCATGGCCTTGAGGTTGATGCCAGTGGCTTTGTAAGTGCGGGACATGACGAATGGGGGAAGGGGGAAGGGGGAAGGGGGAAGGGGAGCAGGGGATGTAGGAGACGTAGGAGACGTAGGGGCCAAGGTCACCTTGCCCAAAGAGACAAGGGATTTTGGATTTTGGATTTTGGATGGGATATCAGTTAACCGTAGGGGCGTCACGGCGTGCGCCCAAGGCAGAACCTCCCGCAGTTAGGGATCTTCTGTTTCCTCTGTGTGCATTAAGGCTGAGTCCATTAAGGATGTTCTTGAGGCTTTGTAAGCCACATTAATCTGGCTTTTGTGCTCGTAGAGTCGATTGAGATACTTGGGGTCAAGGTTGGCATGGTACATCAGCTTGAGCAGCTGGTTTAGTAAAGCATGTTTATAAATCCCCCGCTCACGGAATCGACGGGCGGAGGTGATCACGGTACCGGGTGCGATCGCAGGCTTCCCGAACTGTCGTAATCCTTCGCTTAGCACCGTATCTTCAAAAATATCCAGGTCAGGCACCCCGCCAATTTTCTCTAAGGCCGAGCGCCGGGCAAAAATGCAGTGGTCTAGATAGAGAATACGGCTCCAGCGGGGGCGCTGGGTGGTGGAATACCAAGAGGTAAATCTTAATAACCAATGGTCCATGTCAAAGCTATGGCGAAACCCGCCCCAAACCACTTCGGGGTCAGTCAGCAGGGTGGTTGCTTGCGCCAGCCCACGATAAGCCGGTAACAGCGTCGCCGGGTGGTGTAAGAGCACCTGCTCGTAGCGACTGGCGGCAATGCCCAGGTTCAGGCGCTGGGCTCGATTTTGGGCAGGGGCATCAATGATTTCAATGTCTTTATGCTGAGCGACGGCCTCGCGGGTGCCGTCTTGGCTGGGGCTAACCACAGCAATTAGCTGCTTGGGGCCTTGCTGCTGGGTCAAATTGGTCAAAATCTGCGGTAGATAGCTATGCCGCATCTCATTGAGACAGGGTAAAACGACCGAAATCATAAACGCGTTTGCGTAAAGTGAGGTTTGAAATGAGTAGAGTTTATATAAGTCTGAGCAACCTCGAGGTTAAGTTAAGCTTGGCTACATCTAAAACCCTTAAATTGCCCTTAGACAAAGACTCAAGTATCCAGATATAGGCTAGGCTAACGTTCACTATATAAACGTTCACTACTTATAGAGACTACCCCCTATGCAACCTATCGTGGCGGCCCTCCCCGATAAGACTGCGCTGATAGACTACACCCAGACAGTCGTTGTTGAAAAAATCAAAGCTGCGATCGCACAGCGCGATCGCTGTACAATTGCCCTCTCCGGAGGGAGTACCCCAAAACCTCTTTATGCGGCTTTAGCAAAAACTGACCTGCCCTGGGATAAGCTCTACATTTTTTGGGGCGATGAGCGCTACGTACCCCATGATCACCCTGACAG
>JBCCRZ010000224.1:0-8852 GCA_039200855.1 Cyanobacteria bacterium P01_D01_bin.44
CGGCGTTTTGCTACATTCCGTATCTTCACATAGATACTATGTTTCTAAAGATGCATAAACTTCTTGTGCTGGATACGCCCTCAGACCCCAGCCTGGTCGATGTTATCTGCTGGTTGATGGGGCAACAGCTGTAGGCCAAGAAATACCTAGTAGTCTGTCAGCCTTAAATTTTCGGGTCAGACCGACGCGGAGACGCGGGGACGCGGAGATCGCTTATGGCTGTTGCTCTCCGTGTCCCCGCGTCTCACCAGCGCAGCGTACTCACCCATCAAACCCGAATAGTGAACATTGACGGACTTACTAGTTCCAAGTTTTGGGTTTTAAGGGGATGCGACTCGATGGATAGGTTGCCTATCGATCATTCGCAAGGAGATAGGCTTACATTTAAATGACTTAAAATTCAGCACTCAAAACTCAGAGCTCATTTATGTCAAGTGCTTTCAATAATAGGGCAAATACTCTCATCCACAAAATCACTATTCGTTGGAGCTGTCATCAAGGTTTCTAGCTGCGTTTTGAGAAGGCTCAGTTGCTCAATTTGCTCATTAATTTGGTGAATCTTGGTTTGAAATTTATGCTTCACTTCATGACACGGCAGTTTGCCTCGATCGTGGATAGCGAGAATATCCCCAATTTCTTGCAGGCTGAGCCCAAGTTTTTGAGCCCGTTTGACAAAGGCTAAACGAGGTAAGACATTAGGAGAAAAGAGGCGAAATCCGCCTTCAGTGCGTTTCGCAGCTTGAATCAGCCCTAGTTCTTCGTAGTAGCGAATGGTTTTGACAGGCAGATGGCTCCGGTCTTTAACTTCACCGATACGGAGTAGCGTATCAGTGCATGCCTGCGAAGATAAGGAATGCGAAGCGATCATGGCAGATGCTGTATTTGAGAAAAACCTTTGTCTAGAATAGCTTGACTCTTCCGTGGGCTGGAGCCTTATGCTTAAAATGTAATGACCGAACGAGGTGGGGCTGATTTAGAGCGCGCCCCTTCCCTGCTGCGGGGCTAGGCTTGAGACCTAATATAGAACCCTACTGAGAAAATGTGAAACGTCGATATTTCTTAACGGGACTGGGGGCCGGGGCCAGTGGGATTTTACTGACACGGTGTACGCATTGGACTGCGATGCTCAAAGACCGATCACTCAGAGACATCGAGCCCCAACATTTCATCAGTCAAGATGGCTTGCTTGAGGTCGATCTCATCGCAGTGCCCAGTGTTTATCCCATCGGTCGTCACCAGGCCCAGTTGCTCACTTATAACGGGCAGGCTCCAGGGCCAATTCTCGAAGCCCGTGCAGGTGATACGATGCGGGTTCATTTCACCAATCAGCTCACCCAATCCACCAATCTCCATTTTCACGGGTTACACATTCCCCCCACAGGGACGGGGGATAACGTCTTTTTAGAGGTGCCACCGGGAGAGACCTGGACCTATGAGTTTGCCCTACCGCGCAACCATCCGGCAGGTCTGGCCTGGTATCATCCCCACTACCATGGCTTGGTGGCTGAACAGGTGTATAGCGGGTTAGCTGGCCCTATTTTGATACGGGGTGATTTAGATGAGGTGCCCGAGGTCAAAGCCGCGGATGAGACTCTAATCGTGCTCAAAGATTTTGGCCTCACCCGAAGTGGGCAGGTAGCAACGCCCAACGCACTGTTTAAGCGATGGGGGCGTGAGGGCGATCTGTTGACCGTCAATGGCCAGCTCAGGCCCAGTTATGGGCTGACAGCGGGGCAGCTCAAGCGGCTGCGGATCTTAAATGCGGCAACGTCCAAAATTTTTCGTCTGGCCCTGGATGACCATGCTCTGCAAATCATTGCTACCGATGGTGGGGCACTGCAGAAACCGATCAAAGTTGATGAGCTGGTTTTAGCTCCGGGTGAACGGGTAGATGTTTTGGTGCAGGCTAACCAAAAGCCAGGGACTTATCCACTCTTGAGTTTGCCCTACGATCGCGGCATCGCCAAAATGATGGATAAGCCCCTAGAAACATCGGTGTTAGCAGACTTTACCTATGATGGGGCGGCTGAAGCTGAACCGATGCCACTACCTGAGATATTGATACCTGTTGCCCCCTTGTCTGCCCCCTCTACAATCCGTGAGCTTGTGCTAGACCACGGCATTGCCCCTGGCAGCGGTGCGCCATTTTTGATTAATGGGAAGGCTTTTGACCATGGTCGCATTGATACCCAGGTCAAACTGGGGACAGTCGAAGACTGGGTACTGGTTAATAAAGCCAGCATGGATCATCCTTTTCATTTACATACCAATGCCTTTCAGGTAATTGAGCGAAATGGAGAGCCGGTTGTTGATTTAGTGTGGAAAGATACGGTCAACCTGGAAGCATATGAAACAGTCAAAATTCGAGTGAAATTTTCTGATTATGCCGGCAAGACGGTCTATCACTGTCATATTCTTGATCACGAAGATCAGGGCATGATGGGAATCATTGAAATGCGGGCTTAGATCCTATTTCTAGCTTTCTTCTCTCACTAAGACTTCTGACTCTTTCAGGAGATTGAGAAACTGTTCTTCTGTGAGCTTTGGGATCTTGAGTTTCTCTGCACGCTGGAGTGTGTCGCTAGAGGTGTCACCCACTACGAGATAATCGGTACTCGCGCCAGAATTATTGTGTAGTCGGCCCCCCACAGCTTGAAGCCTCTCTTTAATTTCAGCTGGGGTGATACCTTTAAAGATGCCTGATATGGCAACGCTTTTGCCTTGGAGAGGGTTAGGCTCAGCCGAGATCGCTTGATCATGGATATTATCTTCACTTGCGATCGCATCTTCAATCTCGTAAACAGTCTCGATCTCTTTTTCTGTTGAGGTATCTGTGGATGGATGCGTGGAGACTTGGGTGGTTTCCGCACTGTCAGTGTTGGGCGCATCCTCATTTTGGGGTAAAGATGGTTTCGGCATGAGTGCGGAGGCTGCTGTCTCTGCTGGGACATCCGGTGAGATATCTTCAGCCTGAGTTTTTAGAGATGCGATGGGCTCGGGATCTGACGGGTTAGGTTGCTCGGTTGCAGTGGCGAGCTGGGTTTCTAACTTGGCGACCTTTGCCCAGGCGTGGTCCAGGGTTTTCTGTAGAGCTGCTTTCTCGGCCACCAGAGTTTCCAATTGCTGCTGCAGGGTTTGATTAGCGACAGTGGTTTGTTGATACTGGGTTTGCAGGATTTTGTGCTCCTGTACGATAGCCCTTAAGGGCTGGTCTTGGCCCCTTGCAGGTAGGTTTTGCCTTGAGTGCGGACTTTGCCCCAACGAGCGTTCCTTGCGAATGGCCCCGTAGACAGTCAGGACGGCAACCACGCTGAGGCTGCCTAGTAGCGTAAAACTCAATCCATCCATAGCAGAAAAATCCCTAAATATGACATTAGCTTGATAAGCCAATGTTTTCCGACAGGCCCAACATGATGTTTAGATTCTGCACAGCGGCTCCAGATGCGCCTTTGCCCAGGTTATCTAGGCGGGCGACCAGCAGGGCTTCTTGGGTGTCATCGTGGGCAAAGACAAAAAGCTGGACTTGGTTAGTACTGTTGGCAGCTTTAGCATCTAAAAAATTGCCGTTGCGTAAATAGGCGCTCTCTTTAAACGGGTAGACCCGGACAAAGTCTTCTCCTGCATAGTGCTGGGACAGGGCGTCATGGAGTTGTTGCCCGGTGGGAGGATTTTCTAAACTCCAAAGGGGTAAGGGAATCTGCACCAGCATACCCTTCTCAAAGGCCCCTACCGCAGGGATAAATAAAGGCGGATGGGCCAACCCTGAGTATTTATGCATTTCCTTAACATGCTTGTGGCCGAATTTAACACCGTAGATGCCATAGGGGTAGGTCGGTTCAGCGCCAGGGGCGGCCTGTTGAGCCGCTTCATATTGCTCGATCAGTTTCCGCCCGCCGCCTGAGTAGCCAGAGATCGCATTGAGGGTAGTGGGTAGTATGGCTGGTAAAAGACCAACTTTTATCAATGGATGTATACAGGCTAAAAAGCCTGTGGGATAGCAGCCCGGATTGCTCACCCGCGTGGCTGAGGCAATCTTGCTACGCTGGCCAGGCATCAGTTCTGGAAAACCATAGACCCAGTCTGTTGCGGTGCGGTGAGCAGAGCTGGCATCTAAGATCTTAACGGTCGGACTTGCGATCAAACTCACTGCCTCGCGGGCAGCGTCATCGGGCAAACATAAGATGGCAACATCCACAGTATTCAAAAGTTTTGCCCGTTCGCTAGTGTCCTTGCGCTTGTCGGAGGCAATACTGATGAGATCTAAATCATCCCGCTTAGAGAGACGTTCATAGATTTGAAGCCCTGTGGTTCCGGCTTCTCCGTCAATAAAGACGGTTGGCTTGGTGGCCATAGCAGTTGCCCTCGATTACGCCTGCCTCATCTTATTATGGATGGCATCCAGGAGGTAGGTCTGACTAAGTCACCCATTACCCACTACTCACTACCCCTTCCCTGCCCACGGCCTTCATGTATGAATCTCACCATCTGGCATCGTCGCCCCACACAGGATAGCCCCTGCTAAGTTGGCGCTACTTAGCTCCGCTCGAGCCAAGATTGCATCGGTTAAGTTAGCCCTCACCAAATTAGTGCGGCCTAGATAAGCGCCTGTCAAATCAGCACTCTTGAGGTTGGCCTCACTCAAGTTAGTGCGACTGATATCAGCCCTCAGCAGTCGCGCTCCGCTCAGGTTGACCTGAAACAACTGTGCCCCCGATAGTTTCACATCAGTGAGATTGACCTCGACTAAGTTGGCCCCGGTAAAATCAGTCCCGGTTAAGAGGGCCCGCTGGCAGCGAGTGCGGTTTAATCTGGCATAACGCAGGTTAGCGCCGTCGAGCTGTGCGTCTGATAGGGATGCCCCGTCCAGATTTGCGCCGCTGAGGTTGGCCCCACGCAGATCAGCTGCTTTGAGAAAGGCTTCGCTGAGGTTGGCCCCGCTGAGATTAACATTGGCTAAATCAGCCCCTTTTAGGTTGGCCCCCCGCAAATCGACCTGGCTGAGGTTCGCGCCCCGCAAATTGACCTGGTCGTTGCGCAGCTCTTGCCTGAGGTTAGCACCGCGCAAGCAAGCCCCCGTCAGGTTGGCTCCGCTGAGGTCGGCATTGCGCAAATCGGCATCGGCTAGGTTCACGTCGAGTAAATCAGCCAGGGTCAGGTTAGCACCCCGTAGATCGGCTCCTTGTAAACTAGCACCATGTAGATTGGCATCACTAAGATTGGTGTAAATCAGGGCTGCCTGGTTAAGGTTGACGCCACTCAACTCGGCATGGCGCAAATTGGCTTTTTGAAAGTTAGCCCGACTGAGATAGGCAAACATAAAATTGGCATTTTCCAGATCCGCTTTTGAAAAATTTGCCCCAATCAGGTCGGTTTTCTTAAGCCGTGCCCCGGTCAGCTGCAGACCAGCAAAATTTCTTTTGCCAGCTGCATAGCCTCGTAAGAGTTCTTTAGTATCCATAAGCGGCGGCAGATTGATAGGGTGCGGACGAAAGTACTGGAGATGTTGGGCTCTTTTTGATGGCGTTGCGAACCTTTCGTTTAGAGGGTTTACGCTTGGATTTTGCCGGTGGATAGTAGCCTTTGATGGCGGTTGCGATCGCACTACTTACCTTTTCCGCCTCGGCCACATCTTCTAGGCAGTGGGCAATAATCACCAGCTTGCTCTCAAGATCGGTAAAATCAGGGCAATACTCAAAAATCTCTTTGAGTAAATCATCTAAAGTTTTGGTTTTCAGGGATGACCATTCTTGTGTGGAGTAACCAAAGGGGCCATAAAGCACTGAATGCAGTAAGATTTTAGCCCGCAGCGGGTTGCAATATTTGCTGATTTCAAGCCTGAGATCAAAGAGGTCAGTGCGCTCTTTAATGACGGCTACCGAGAGCGGTGTACTTGTTTGCGTTCGAGGGGCAGCAGCGCGAGCGATCGTGTTATTCGGTGACGTTGGCGGCAGGGGGGGCGAAAACTGAGTAGCCCCACTGGCCGATTCATCACTGTCGGATAAAGACAACAGATTGATTGAATTTTTGTCGTCGTGGTGGTAGAGCGCTTTAAATTCTTTGAAAATAGTCTCTATAACAGGTTTGTATTTGGTCTTACGATTAAGATGCTGGAGCAAATGGTGCAGGCGATATTTTAGATCTTGCGGTGTGGTTGCCAGCTGGGTAAGTTGTTGTACCAATATGGCGCTATCGACCTGGCTGAGTTGTTGCTCGTTTCTTTCCCAGGTGTTGTGACAGAGAAAGTACAGAACTTTTGTAATCCGTCTCCGATAGGGGGAACTGTCTAGGCGATCGGCGACTTGCTGATAGCAAGATGCGACCTCAGGCTCAGCTGTATCTGCAGTTAAGGGCTGGGTTGAGGGTTCATTAAAGAGCGGTCGTAGCTGCTCTAAAAGGATGTCTGCAACCTTAGCATAGGCAGCTTTTCGATTGAGCGTTGCGACGATTTTATAAAGACTAGCTTTGCACTGTTCATAGGTGGGATTGCGCACCAACAGTGACTCAATCAAAGCGCTGAGGTCAAACTGTTGGAGGACGGCTTGGTCATTTTCCCACACATTGTGGCAGACACTAAATATTAGCTTTTTGAGTCTTAAATGGTTGTCATGTTGCTCAAGAGCTTGAACAATGCTGGTCATGCTCTGAGTGGCTCGAGTTTGGGGGGCTGATTGGGGGGTCGCTTTACAGAGGCAAGTCGATTGAGGTGCAAGATAAAGCTGGTAGGCAGGGACCGCTTCTTGAATATTCTTAAGCTGTAGGTCACCGAGAAAGTGGGCATTGAGCTCCAGGCGACTTTTTATTACATCGTAGACCGTTTGGGAGATACAAACCCCAGTGGGATCACACGCCGCCTCGAGTCGTGCAGCAATGTTGACGCCTGTACCCATGACATCGGCCTGGTTGATAAAGACATCGCCCAAGTGAACGCCGATGCGATGGGTAAAATGGTCAGCGGCTTCATGCTCAGCAGAGAACTGTACAAAGGTTTTTTGGATTTCGAGGGCACATTCAACGGCCTGGACGGCGCTGAAGAAATACATCAGCAGCCCATCACCGGTCGATTTTAGGACTTGACCTTCGAAATATTGGCAAAGTTCGCTAATCAAATTCAGGTCCTGATGGATGACCCTGAGTGCGGTTTCTTCATCTTCAGACATTCGAGTACTGAAACCGACCGCATCGGTGACGACGATGGCGGCTAACATACGCTGACTTTGAGGAGACGGTAGAACGCCACTAACCATAAGAGCAAGGTGATAAATGCTACCTAAAATTAGATTGCCCGGAGCTGGGTCAGATTCATCAGGAAAATGCTGTTCTCAGCCCCCAAAAGTGCTAATTTTACCGACTCTTTGCACAGATCTGTAAGGTGCGGAGAAATACGGAGAGAAAAGATTGTCGTAAGTGACTTGTAAGTCAAGAGGTTCAGTGGATTAGCGGATCTCGAAGAGAAGCCTCTAACAGATCTTACGGTATGGCACAGGGAATATAGGGAATTTTTGACATAGCTTTCGGTATCTCCCTGCTGTATAAATCAAATGTTGTGCGAATATGTCACTGTCTCTGTTTCAACTGACTGTCTTGGCCATGATTTTGGGTGGGGCTGCTGTGATGATGGTCGCTATTCGCAAGACTCGTCAGATCTTAGATGTGTTGAAGGCAGATGTGGGCATCGGTCACTGGCATATTCTATTTGGCTTGACGGTGT
Organism: Cyanobacteria bacterium P01_D01_bin.44; assembly: GCA_039200855.1. Taxonomy (GTDB): domain Bacteria; phylum Cyanobacteriota; class Cyanobacteriia; order Phormidesmidales; family Phormidesmidaceae; genus SIO4C1. The sequence continues at coordinate 7,709 of JBCCRZ010000224.1, forward strand.
TCTTTTTGGGCGGGTATTCCCTCGCAGCCTATCTGGTCGTTGCCCATAAGTTTAGTGGGTTTCCTTTATTAACCGGCATTGTTTTTTTCTTTGGGGCACTGTTTGTGTGGTTTAGCGTGAGTCTTTACTACAAGACGTTGCTCAGGCTGGTGGTCACTGGCAAGAATTATCGACAGGCTCAAAGGCAGGCTGAGCAAGCATTGACTCAGCTTAAGCAGGCACAGACCCAGCTGGTCCATAGTGAAAAGATGCTAGGGCTAGGGCGCTTATCGGCAGGTATCGCCCATGAGATTAACAACCCCATCGGATTTATTGATGGCAATATCAATCCTTTGGAAAAGTATGTGTCAGATTTGCTGTCGTTGACAACGCTGTATGCTCAGGCAATGCCCTGCCCACCGAGTGAAATTGAGGATTTGCTTGAGGAGATCGATTTTGATTTTTTGCGGTCAGATGTTGGCAAGATGCTGACTTCAATGCGTACAGGTGTGGCACGAATCCGTAAGATTACTCAGTCAATGCGATATTTTGCCCGTTTAGATGAAACGGGTTGGAAGAGGATTTCACTGCATGACAGTCTTGATAGCACAGTCATGCTACTCAGCCAGCATTTGCAAGTAAGCCATGAGCAAGAGGAGTCTAATCCAGATGGCTCTAGGATTCAAGTTTATAAGCAATATGGAGAGCTTCCCAAAATTTACTGCGACCCCAGCACAATTAATCAGGTGTTTATGAATGTGCTGATCAATGCGATTGACGCGCTACAGAAAAATGCTAATGCTGCCATTATGATTCGGACTGAGGTCGTTCAAGAGTGTTTGAGGGTGGCGATCTCAGACAACGGCCCTGGTATTCCTGAGAAGATTTGCGATCGCATTTTTGACCCATTCTTCACAACTAAGCCTGTGGGACAGGGCACTGGGTTAGGGCTTTCGATCAGCTACCAGATTATTGTGGAGCAGCACGGGGGCAATATTCGCTGCCAGTCTGTGGTGGGGCAGGACACTGAGTTTGTGATTGAGTTGCCGCTTGTGCCCCGAGATTTGGCTCACAAGACCTCGGCAGGTTTAGCGAAAATGGTGAGCATAATCGGGCCGAGTAAATAGTAATGGGCTTCGGTCAATAGGGCTGCTCGCTTACCCAG
>JBCCRZ010000225.1:0-8845 GCA_039200855.1 Cyanobacteria bacterium P01_D01_bin.44
AGTCTGACCTGGGCTTCTGCAGCGCGAATACTGGAACTGCGAAAGCCGGATGTGAACAAATCGTAGTTGACTTCAAGGGAAGCTCCCAGGGTTGTATCAATGCCCTCGCCTTCTTCAAAAATGCTGCCCTGATCTTCTTGAAAGGTCAGATCAGAGTTCGCGTCTACGGTGGGTAATCGGGTGGCTTCTACTTCGTCTAGAGCGGCTTCAGCAGATTCTAGGTCTAAGATGGCTGCTTGCAGATCCTGGTTATTGTAGTAAGCCAGTTCAATTGCTTCTTCGAGGGTGATGACGCTAGTATCATCAATCTCGACTTCTTCAATCAGGGTCGGTAACGAGAGGGGATTGGGGTCAGCTAGCAAATCTTCGCGTGGCAGATCGTCGGGACTCAGCTCATCTTCTGGAGTAGTTCCCTCAGCTGAGGCCGGTTGATTGTTAAAAACGTCTTCGGTTTCTAACGTATCCGGTGAGGGGTCCCCATCTGCTGCGGGCTCAGAGACCTCTGGCTCAGGTTCAGAGACTTCAGGCTCGGGCTCAGAAACTTCAGGTTCAGAACCCTCGGATTCGGGGTCCGACGCTTCGTTGGGCGGCAGGTCTGGTAGCTGATCATCCGGTGTCTGCCCAGAATGGGTTTGCGCCAGGGTGTCTGCAGCGGGGCGAATCAGGGCGTTGAGCGATGAGCCTTCAGGGATTGCACGCTTAGCAGAGGTAAATAAGCTGGCAAAACGGGGGGTCGGGGTCGCGATCTCTGGTGCGTTAACGGACTGAGCGAGTCCCCTCTCACTGTCAGGGCCAGCCAATAGGGGAATGTCGAGATCTGCAAGTGCGGCAAACGGGTCTCCTGATACAGTCTCCTCAGCTATGTCGACTGCTGGGGCAAGCTCTGCCTCTTGCGCCTGGACCTGATTAGGCGTCAAAGCCGCCATGCCCCCAAGGGTTAAGAAGCATAGCGCGGAAGAATTAAAGATTCGCATATGGGTAAGTTGACTCACTGGTATAGATGAACAGCCCCGCGTCTGATCCTAAAGATGAACGTTTAAGAATATCAATCTAATAAAGGATTTTTGCAGTTGTATCCAGTCGTGATTAGGGGGGCTTATCACACTGGGTTGAGACATAGAGGTAAAGGGATATGAAGATATGAACTTATAGCGGTGCTAAGCAAGTTGTGATCAGCTCGTCGATGTTATCGACGGGCCAGATGGGACAGTGGAGTCGGCGACTCAGCTCGGCAACGCTCATATCGTCTAAGAAATAAGTGTGATCTAAGGCCTTAGTGTCTGATTGTTTGAGCATTAAAGACGGTAAGACAAGCCCGGCACCCACATCACGCTCCTTTAAACTTTCATCGATATCCTGGCCAGTCAGCAAGCCTGTGACAGTAATCGATTGACCCCAGTATTGGCTACTCAGGGCAGCCAGTTCTAAAGTGAGCCCATCAATCTGATTGAAGCGGTTGACAATGGGCTCAAACGCTTTCTCTACCGCGTTACCCACTACCCAGGTGAGTCGTCGAGGCGGTGTGACTTGGGCGGGCAGTTGGGTAGACTCAGCTTCAAATTGTTTGAGAAATAACCGAATCGAGCCGACCCCGTTGCCAATTTGGGGATAGGTCTCATAGTGGCTCTCGGGGGGCAGCGGCTGCCGACCGATTAAAAACCACTCATCGGCTAGCCAAACAAAGGTGCTGCCAGCCTTAGACCGAAATTCTTCTTGCAGGGCCTGCACCTGGGCAATCACCTCCCTGGCTTTTTCGGGGGTGACGGGGACTAACTCGTCTTGCTCAGGGCGAAATCGGGTCAGCCCCACAGGGACTACCGCCGCTGAGATCACCGCCGGCACCTCTCCGACGTGAAAAGCGGCTAGATCCCGCAGGGTTCTCTCCAGGTGCGGGCCATCGTTAATGCCAGGGCAGACCACCACCTGAGCGTGGATTTGTAACCGGTGGGTTTGAAACCAGGCCAGCTGCTCGAGCAGCAACCCCGCCCGTAGGTTTTTGAGCAGGCGGCTGCGCACCTCGGGCTCAGTGGCATGGACTGATACGTATAGTGGGGATAGGCGCATCTGGGCAATGCGTTCCCACTCGGCGGGGGGCAGATTGGTCAGGGTGAGATAGCTGCCGTAGAGAAAGCTCAGCCGGTAGTCGTCATCTTTGAAGTAAAGTGTTTCCCGCTTGCCTGGGGGTTGCTGATCGATGAAGCAAAATGGGCAGTGGTTATTGCACTGTATAAGTCCATCAAATAATGCATTCTCAAACTCCAGACCCAGATCTTCGTCAAAGTCTTTTTCGATTTCAATCTGATGCCGACTGCCTTGGGCGTCGAGCACCTCTAACTCGAGCACCTCATCGGCGCACAAAAAACGATAGTCAATCAGATCTCTAGGCTGTTGACCGTTGATAGAGACGACCTGATCGCCCACCTCAAAGCCAATTTCCTCGGCAATAGAGTCGGGAGACACCTGGGTAATGCGAGCTGGACTGACGGACTGACGGGCCATACCGTTGGAACGCTAAAACAACATCCATCTCCTATCATCAAACATTTTGCAGCGAATGCGTGGCGACGCCGACTAAAATTGCAATCCCAAAGGCCAAACGATACCAAACAAAGACCCAGGTGCTGTGGCGTCTGAGAAACTGAATGAGCCAGGCAATTGCCATATAGGACGAGATCACCGCCGCAATCAAGCCGCCGATTAGGGGCACCAAATTCCCTCCGAGGCCCGTTTCTAAGAGCCCTTTAAGCTCCACCAGACCCGAAATCAAGATGGCAGGCATCCCGAGTAGAAAGGAAAACCGCGCCGCCGTATCTCGCTCTAGACCCATAAACAGGCCCGCTGTCAGGGTGGAGCCTGAGCGAGACACCCCAGGGACTAGCGCCAGAGCTTGGGCAAACCCAACTCCGATACCGTCTCCCATACCCAGCCGCTCAAAGCCCCGCTCGCGCTGGCCGATAAATTCGCCAATGCCGAGCAAAATAGCCATCACGATGGAGGTAATTGCGATCGCAACCGTAGAGCGCACAATCGAATTGTCGTAATTGGGCACAAATAGCTTAATCGCCAAACCACAGACGACAATGGGGATGGTGCCTAATACAATGCCCAACCCGAGGCGAAAATCAGGGGAGCGATACTTGCCCCTAGTGCCTGCCCGAATGGCATTGACGGTGACGGACTTAATGTCTTTCCAGAAGTACCAGAGAATCGCCGCCACGCTACCCAGCTGAATCGCCGCCGTAAACGAAACGCCGGGGTCGCCCCACCCCAGGGCCACAGGGACCACCTTAACGTGGGCTGTACTACTGATCGGCAAAAACTCCGTCAGCCCTTGGACAATCCCAATCACAATGGCCTGCACCAGATTGATATTGGCAGCGGCGGTATCGACTGCCAGCACGGGTGATGTGAGCGCGATGGAGTTAAACATAAGAGTTCCGAGATAGGATTCGTCAAACTTCGGTCAGCCCTGTTCAGCAAGGCATTTTCTCAAAAACGAGATATTTTCTCTAAAAAATATAGAATTCAGAATCCGGAATCCATACGTCAGAATCCATTAGAACTTCATTCTGGTTCCTGGTTCCTGGTTCCTGGCTCCTGAATTAGTCTTTTACAAAACAAAACATACCAGCAAGATTTTACTGACGATCCCATCGATTAACCGCAAAAATTCACAGGATTCAAGTGGACTTCATGTTTCTGTTGTCAAAATTTTCCCCACATCCTGAAGCCTGTGTTAAGGATGTAACGAATTGCAGCATCACCCCGTACTCTGATCACAAATACCTTTAATCAACTCCGGGCCGTGCCTTTCAGGACAGGCTCCCGATAATAGAGTCGTGTTATGTTAACAATAGTTAATCATTTTCATAAACACGTTGCTGTCCCAAAGCCTGTCTAAGCCCTTGACCCCACTTCCTATCAAGACAGAGGTTTCAAAGGTCGTTGCACCGTTTGAACCTTTGGCATCTGCCGAACCTCGACTCCCTGCTTTTTTTGCCGCTGCTTTTTTAGTGTCTGTGCCTGTCTTTTTTCAGGCTCCGCTGGTGCGATCGCAGCCCTGGCTGAGCCTGATTTTAAGTGGGTTGTTATTTTTTTGCGGGTTGCAGATGCTACAGCAGGCCCGACTCAAGTTTTGGGGTGATCTCGCGATTGGGTTTACCTGGACCTGGTTGGCTGGCAGCCTTTACTGGGGTTGGTTTCGGTGGGAGCCATTAGTCCACCTGCCCATGGAAGCCATCGGTCTGCCCATCGTCCTGATTTGTCTATCGCTTCAAAAAGTCAGGATCGGTAGCTATTTTTACTTAGGCTCTTTGCTGGGCACCGCGATTACAGATAGCTATTTTTACTGGGTGGGTTTAATCCCCTACTGGCGTCAGCTCATGCGGGTTGAGCCTGCTAATGCCTCAATGGTCTTGCAGACGGCCCTGAGCCATATTCAAAATCCGTTGGCGATAGTTCGTGCCGGGATTTTGCTGATTGTTCTGATCGTTCTGGGTACGTTGCCCATGGCTTCAAATAAAGCCCACTGGTGGGCCTTTGCCGGGGCAGTGTTGAGTACTATCGTCGTGGATGCTTTGTTTTTGGCTGCATCGATGCTGGCTTAAGGGGTCGAGGTCATTGCGGTATGCTGGCTGAGGTCGTGCGGGAGTCTTCTGATTAAGGGGCTTCCTTAAAGGTGATAGCATGATGCCCGATATCCTTGTTAAAGTTTTTAACAAGCGATGTTGCATTTACCTGTCAGTGTTAGTTAACAAAGGTACGCTTTATACGTAATTAGCCTGCGTATGCTATGTGGCATCTAACGATGACCGAGGTTAGAATAAGGGCTTTATTTGGGCAATAGGGGCGAATCGTGTCGGATTTTGAAAGTAACACACAGCCAGGGCCCTATTTGGTGCTGAAGACCGACTCTGGGCAGCGACATTTGTCATTGATAGGTAGCAATTGCTGGACAGTCGGTCGCAGCGACGATAACAATTTTGTTTTGCCAGACCGTTGGATTTCGCGCAACCATGCCATGCTGCAGCGCATGGAGACGGGCGAGTTTTATTTGATTGATCTCGGCAGCCGCAATGGTTCCTTTGTAAATGGTCGTCGAGTCAGTGTGCCGGTGACGCTTCATAACGGTGACGCTTTGACCTTTGGTCAGACCGAGCTGCGATTTTTCTGTCCGTCCGCTGAGCCAACTAGCCATTCTCTGTCAGGCGATTCCCATGACTTTACGGCGACGGCGACCCTGCATGTGCGGCGTCTGATTTCAGTCATGGTGGTGGATATTCGCGACTTTACGGTGATGACCCGCCAAATCGACGAAAAGGTTCTGTCTGAGGTGATTGGGACCTGGTTCCGCCACGCGGGTGAAATTATTTCTGAGTACGGCAGTTGGGTTGATAAGTACATTGGCGATGCCGTCATGGCGGTTTGGATTCACGGGACCCAAGAGATAGAAGCTCAAGAAATGTTGCAAATCTCTAAGGCCATCAACGCTATTCATAAGATGACTAGCGAACTCCATCAAAAGTATCCTCTGCCATTCCCACTGCGAGTGGGGGCTGGGTTAAATACGGGCTATGCCATGGTGGGCAATACGGGCACAGGCGATCGCCCAGACTATACTGCTCTGGGTGATACGGTGAATGCCGCTTTTCGGTTTGAGACCTCTACTAAGCAGCTAGGGCTCGATATTGCGATTGGCGAGACCACCTATCAGCAGCTGACCAAGCTCGGGGCGAATGAGGAAACCTTTAAGCGCTACTCGGTGATGATGAAAGGGTACGACGCTCCCTTGGTGACCCATGCCTGCACCTTTTCTGATCTGGACCGATTTTTGGTTGCCTATGGGCGCAATTCTTCGGTGCCGGTTAAGTCTTAGAAACACGGTTTCTCTGCTAGTAGTCCGTCAATGTTGAATAGTCGGGTTTGATGGGTGAGTGCGCTGCGCTAGTGAGTACGCTGCGCTGGTGAGTTGTGAAGGCATATTAACCACCTCACCATTCACCACCTCACCTCACCTCACCGAAATTTTAAGCTTGACTCAGTACTAGGTGATCTCAAGACCTGACGGTTTCAACTAAGAAACCCGGTTCCTCGGGATCTCATAGCTACATTGGTCAGTGAAAATGCTAGGCTCTAAATAATGCTGTGTATTAGATTTTGACTAATCTAACGAAGAAAAAATGAAACGAATTTTTAGCCTCTTCATGGTGCTTGGGCTGTTGGTGGGGTCTCTCTTGATGGGGGGCGTCAGGTCAGCTTCGGCAGCGCTCTTTGAGAGTCAGATCAATCCTGCTCAAGTGCTGGGATTAAAGTTCCGCAACCCAGTGGACGACAAGCTCGCCACCGAGTACGGTTCAAAAATCGATGTCAATAATACTAACGTTGCTGCTTTTGCCAAGTACCGGGGTTTGTATCCGACCATTGCGGGCAAAGTTGTCAAAAATGCTCCCTACGAGACCCTCGAAGATGTCCTTGAGATTCCGGGTTTGAGCAACACTGAAATCCAGCGCATCAAGGACAATATGGATGTGTTTACAATTTCTCCCCCTATTCCAGAATTGGTAGAAGGGGCAGATCGCTACAATAATGGCGTCTATAAGTAGGGGCACCCGCTCTGGGGCTTTGACCATCGCTAGACTGGTTGGTTGGCCTATCCCTTAACGAGTCCCTCATAATGTCATCATCGCTCTTGGTACAGTAGGTTAATACCTACTTGTCAGGAGCGATTTTAATTGGTCAACGCTGCTCTGTCGGACTCAGCTCCCCTGTTGGATAAGCCATTTGATGTGCTGGTTGTGGGCGGAGGGGCTGCGGGTCTTTATTCGGCACTTTGCTTGCCAGCTGCTTTGCACGTTGGCTTAATGACCAAAGATACGCTATCGCTCTCTGCCAGCGACTGGGCTCAAGGGGGCATTGCGGCTGCGATCGCACCCGACGATCAGTCTGATCTGCACATTGCCGATACGCTCAAGGCTGGTGCCGGTCTGTGCGAGCTGGATGCCGTCGAGCTGTTGGTCAATCAGGCCAAAGAATGCATCGATGCCCTGGTGGATATGGGGGTGGCCTTTGATCGCAAAGACGGAGCCCTGGCGATGACCCTGGAGGCGGCCCACTCTCGCCGTCGGGTGCTGCATGCGGCGGATACGACCGGGCGGGCAGTGGTGACCACCTTAGCGGCCCAGGTGCTGGAGCAGCCCAATATTGATGTGTTTAACCAGGCGTTTGTCCTAGACCTCTGGCTAAATACCGGTGGCGAATGTCAAGGGGTTTGTGTGGCTTACGATGGCCAGATTCGCTGGGTACGGGCCAAAGCGGTTGTGCTGGCGACGGGAGGCGGCGGTCAGGTTTATGCCCAGACGACTAATCCCACGGCGAGCACGGGGGATGGGGTTGCTATGGCCTGGCGGGCTGGGGCACAAATTCGAGATTTAGAATTTGTGCAGTTTCACCCCACCGCCCTCACCAAGCCAGGGGCCCCTCGGTTTCTGATCAGCGAAGCCGTGCGAGGGGAAGGGGCTCATTTAGTTGATGCCGAGGGCAGACGATTTGCCTTTGATTATCATCCCGATGGTGAGTTGGCCCCCCGGGATGTAGTCAGCCGGGCTATTTTCTTACATTTGCAAAAGGTAGCCCAGGCAGCCGTTGACGCGGGCAAAAACGTTACAGAAGATCCGGTGGTTTGGCTGGACCTTAGTCCCATCGAGCCCGATCGTATCCGCCATCGGTTTCCTAACATTATTCGCAAGTGCAAAAAGTGGGCCGATATTGATATCTTTACTCAGCCCATCCCGGTGTCGCCCGCCGCCCACTATTGGATGGGGGGCATCACCACCGATTTAAACAGTCAAACCCACATTCCTCGCTTATATGCGGTGGGCGAAAATGCCAGCACGGGCGTCCATGGGGCCAATCGGTTGGCCAGCAATTCACTGCTTGAGTGTCTGGTGTTTGGGGCTCAGCTTAAAGCCCTGAGCCCTGCTGCTCTAAAAGGGTTGGACCCGTCTGAAGACGCCAGGGCAATCCCTCAAACGTTATTAGTTTCAGAGACACCTCCAGCTGAGAAAATCCTCCAGCTGCGGGAGGCACTGTCACAGCTGGTTTGGCAAACGGCTGGGATTTGTCGCAATGCTGGCGGGTTTGCAGATGCGATCGCAGCCCTCAAAACCCACCAGCAAACTTTCGATGCCCTGTCGCTCACCCCTGTACTCAACCAGCTATTACCAGGACAGTCCTATACTCTGCCTGATAACTTAGACCCGACCCAGCTACGCCAATGGGGCGAACTGCGCAACTTGCTCGAGATTGCCAAGCTCATTCTCAAAAGCGCCCAGTTTCGCACCGAAAGCCGAGGGGGGCACTATCGAAGCGACTACCCAAACACTGACCCAGCTTGGAAAGTACATACGCTGATGGAGGGCGAGCGATGTTGGCAGTCTGACCCAATCGAGAATGCGTTGGGGATGCGGAACTCACCCTGAACTTGCAGTCTGTGTTGGATGATGTTTGCGATGGCCTTTGCGGGCCGGTCTTTGACCATCGCGCCCGATTTGCTCTCGTAATTGACTACACTCAGCCCCTAAAACCGGCTTTATCTGATGAGGATACTGCCTGGGTGCAGCAAATAATTGACCGTTTTGAGCATAGCCGATGAGCACACTAAACGCGGATGTGCTTACTTTTCACGAGTTTGTGATGGCAGAGCCCTTGCTTTTGGCAACCGTTCATACATTTGTGATGCTTGTCACCAAATCGTCTCAGCTATTCTCAGAAACCCTTTAATCAACTTTCAGTTATCGGTCAGGGGCCACTCAGATGACCAAGGCATTCTTATAACTAATGAATCGAA
>JBCCRZ010000226.1:0-8773 GCA_039200855.1 Cyanobacteria bacterium P01_D01_bin.44
CCCGAGCAAAACCCGCTCCCCGAAATCCCGATGCAGGGGCTGTTGATGTGGGAAGCGCGCCCCTGGTGGCAGATTCTACCTGTTATCTTATTAATGCTGGGTTCTTTTATTGGACTCATCTGGCTGACCTGGTGGTTCTTTATTCGCCCCCCAGCCCCCGCTAATATTCTGCGATTTGCGCCAGAAGATACGGCCTATGAGGCCAGCCAGGGTGACACCGTTCACCTTGGCTTTGAGATTGCTAACCCCCAACGCATCCAGCAGCTTGAAATTGTCGGACAGTCAGTCGAGGGTGAGCTGCTAAGTGGGCCATTAATCTTTGACCTGAGCCAGGGACTACCGCCTAATCTAGAACCCTTTTGTGTCGAACAGAGGAAGCTGCTGACTTGCCGCAATATTCGCACAGATGCGAGACGAGCTGGGGACTATGCGTTCACTTTGACCCTGATTCCTAAACCCGGTCGCAATGCTAGCTCCCTCCAGGCCATGGCTCGGCCCGTGTCAATTAACCCGGCTCCGCTACCTCGCATTCTAGACCTGTCGCCGTCAGCCGCGCTCTATCAAGAAGCCCCCCCTAAACCATCCGAGTCTGAAAAATCCGATGAATCGGAAAAAAGCACAGCAAAATCATCAGAAGCTGAGACTTCCGAAGATGCTGACCCAGACTCATCAGAGATGACGACGGCTTTTATGCCCTCCTTACCCCAACAAGATCCTCACGTTGCGAGGGTTGACTGGGTCATAGAGCACCCTGAGCAATTACAAGGTTTACAGCTGGTGGGACGAGATGCAGAAGGAGCAGCAGCGACTTCCCCGATTTTGTTTGATTTTCAATCTGGGCTACCCGAAGCACTGTCGAACTTCTGTACTGTAGACAGTATCACAGACACTCAGCTAATCTGCCAAAACGTGCCTACGGGCCTTCGCCAGTCTGGAACTTACGCCTTTGACCTGGTAGCGATTCCCCGTGGAGAGCAGCCCGAAGTTCCTATTCTAGCTACAAGTGAGCCCACCCATATTCAACCGCGTCCCCCTCGCTTGATTAGCTTTACCCTCAATGGTGAACCCGCCCAGCCCAACTATCTGGTGCCCATCGATGAAGGGCAGCCCTTGGTAAATCTGGAGCTGGCCTGGGAAGTGGAGAATAATCTGGGGACTGAGGTGATGCTAATGCCTGCGCCGGGAAATGTGCCCACGAAGGGGGTACTGCCTGTGCCGTTGAGTCCCGAACCTGGCGAAACCATTATCTCGTTTCAGGTGACGAACGTAGCTGGAGAACAGCTGACGCGATCGATTGCGATCGCAACCTACGACCCCACACCTGAAACTCCAACGGTTGTGGTTAATACCGGCGATGCAGCGGCAGCTGAGGAAGCTGCTGACGGAGCCAGTGGAGATCCAGGCGGAAACGCTGGGGCAGCGAGCGGCGGCAATGTGATTGGAGTGCCAGTTCCGGTGAGACCCGGAACCGTATCCCCGAGAGAGCTACCACCTCAGTTTGAGTAAGGGATTGTTATGTGTGTAGAAACCACGCAACCTGGCTGCGTAAATATCCTGAGATTTGACGGTTGAGTTGCCATCGTTGGCTTTGTTCTGAAGTTGGGCATTCTGGCAAAGAAGATAAAGATTTTTTAGAGTACAGCCACTGCCAGGTTGGATATGGGGTTGGGGCTCAATACCGCTTTAAAAGAGCCAATGATAAAACCAAACCGGGATCAGCGCTTATTTTATCGATATGCTTGCATTCTGTTAGCGTTCTCTCTAGCAGGGTTGCTCAAGATGGATGCGGCGCTTGCTCAGTCCATTACGCCTGCATCAGATGGCACAGGCACTCTCGTTACTCGAGATGGGCAAACCTTTGATATTGAGGCCGGTAGCCTATCAGCTGATGGCAGCAATCTATTCCACAGTTTTCAAACGTTTCAACCGAATAGTGGGGAAATTGTTAACTTCTTAGCTGACCCGGCGATTCAAAATATTTTTGCTCGGATTAATGGAGGCAATCCGTCCGTTATCGATGGTCTGCTCCAAATCTCAGACAGCCAGGCTAATCTTTTCTTGCTGAACCCAGCAGGGGTTATTTTTGGCCCCAATGCGACGTTAAATCTCCCTGCTGCCCTCACAGTCACCACCGCGAATCGGATCGGTTTTGAGGACGGTTGGTTTAAAACGGCTGGTAGAAATAACTATGCGGCACTGGTGGGGCGTCCTACTGAATTCGAGTTTACGAGCAGTCAACCGGGTATCATTGTCAATGAGGCAGACTTGGGTCTAGGCACCGCTCAAGCGCTGACATTACTGGGCGGCAGGGTGCTTAACACAGGCCGTCTGACGTCTTCGGATAGAGCAATTACAATTGCAGAAGTACCTGGAGAACAGATTGTCCGGATCACTCAGACCGGATCGCTGCTAAATCTAGAACTCTCTAGGGTGACATTGCAGAATTTAGACAGCTCAGATACCAGTTTGACTGCGCCAAACTTCATGCCCCAGACGCTGCCTGCGTTGTTGACAAATGGGAGGCTTGACCATGCCTCACAGATGGTCATTAATCCCGGAGGGACGGTGAGTCTGACCGATTCATCCTTAACAATCTCTAATCAGTTAGAGATTGTTAATCGGGGGAGAAGTGAAATCGCAGATAATTCCCCAAAAGATACCCGTGTAGACCTGCCTTCAAGTGGATCTGCATTACAATCAGGGAGAGCCGGGGATAGAAATCAAGGTGATGTAAGCGTATCCTCTAATCATCTCGAAGGTAATCATCCCGAAGGTAATCAAGCCGAACACAGTCGAGCCGAACATAGTCAAAATAATGAGGCCCAATCTGGTGGGCTCAAACGACCTCATCGGGGCAGGGGGAGGGGGCATCATGCCCATCGCGCCGTCTTGGACAGTGCCAACGCCAGTGCTGCTTTAGATGAGGTAGAAGAACAACGAACTCAGGAGTTTTCAGCCTATTTTGGACGAGACCTGAGGGCAGCGGAGTTAACCCCGCCGCAAATTCGGCAGTTGCTCACCCAGGTAGAGACCCAAACGAGCAATCGATCTGTGGTCGTCTATGTCAAAGCCCCGAAGCTAGAGGCTAACACCTCTGGACAACTCTCATCCCCACTGGAGCTGCTGGTGTTTACAACCTCAGGGGAGCCGGTTAGCCTGGTGATTCCAGATGTTAGCCGAGACGAACTTTTCCAAACGATTGCACAGTTTCGCAGTACCTTGATCACCTCGGCCCGACGAGGCTCTAAAAGCTATCTAACCCCTGCTCAACAGCTGTATCAATGGCTGGTTAAACCCCTTGAAGATGAGATGGGGCCAGACGCTATCGATACTGTATTATTCTCAATGGACTCAGGGTTGAGAAGTTTGCCGATGGCAGCCCTGCACGATGGTCAACAGTTTTTGATCGAAAAATACAGTGTGGGGATGGTACCGTCGCTAGGGCTTATGAATACCCAGTATCAGCCCCTAGACGATGTACAGGTGCTCGCCATGGGGGCCAGCGCCTTTCAGGCGTTACAACCGCTGCCCGCAGTGCCTACAGAGCTAAATACCATCAACCAGCTATGGCCAAGTCAGCGATTTCTCAATGAAACCTTTACACGTTACACCCTAATCCAGCAGCAAAAACAAGCGCCGTCTCAAATTATTCATTTGGCCACTCACGCCGAGTTTAAAGCGGGCAATGTCGATAACTCCTACATCCAGCTTTGGGATGAGTCCTTGCGCTTGAGTGATATCCACACCCTCGGGTGGGATAATCCGGCGGTCGATTTACTGGTGCTCTCTGCCTGCCACACGGCGGTGGGCAGTCCTGAGGCTGAGATGGGTTTTGCGGGGTTAGCTGTGGCCTCAGGCGTCAAGTCGGCAGTGGCAAGCCTTTGGGCCGTCAGCGATGTGGGCACCCTGGCTTTGATGCACGAGTTTTACCAGCAGTTGAGGACTTCACGAGTGAAGTCGGAAGCCTTACGCTCAGCCCAGTTAGCCCTACTGAAGGGAGAAGCGCGAATTGAGTCAGGACAGTTGATTAGCGAGGAGTTCGACAAAGCGGTCTCTCTCCCTCCTGAACTTAAATTCTTAGGAAATATGGACTTCTCCCATCCTTACTACTGGTCTGGATTCACCATGATTGGTAGCCCGTGGTAGGGTACGAGGAAGAATGTACACATGCACAAATTTAAAGATGTTTTCATTTCCTACGGACGGGCGGACAGTAAACAGTTTGCCAAACAGCTCAGCGATCGATTAGTCGAGGCTGGGTTAGCAGTCTGGTTTGATTTTGACGACATCCCATTGGGAGTAGATTATCAAAATCAGATCAACGATGGGATTGAAAAAGCCGATAACTTTCTCTTTATCATTTCGCCTCACTCAGTCAACTCGGCGTATTGCGCTAAAGAGATTGACCTCGCGTTGAAATGTAATAAGCGGATGATTCCCCTGTTGCACGTTGAAACGATTGGCTTTGACACCTGGCAACAGCGCAACCCTGGTCAAGGGGAGACTGACTGGCAGACCTATCAAGAGAAAGGTCTGCATAGCAGCTTCCCGAATATGCATCCTGAGATTAGCAAAATCAACTGGGTGTATTTTCGGGAAGGATTGGATGACTTTGAGACAGGGATAGAAGGCTTACAGTCCATCCTATCTAGACAGCAAGGGTATGTGCGTCAGCATACGCAGTTATTGAGTGACGCCCTCCGATGGCAGCAACATCAGCGACAGGCGTCTTATCTCCTGACGGGGGAAGACCGTCGAGCTGCCCAAACCTGGCTGACAAAAACGTTTGAACACGAGCAGCCACCCTGTCTGCCCACAAACTTGCATGCAGAATTTATCACGGAGAGTACCCAGGCTGCCGATGGCGGCATGACCCAGGTATTTATCTCCTATGCCGAAGCCGATGGCCCCACCAAGGAAAAAGTCCTGCGTCATTTGTTACGGGCCGGAATCACGGTCTGGACGGATACGGTGGATATCCGCACCGGCGAGGATTTTGAAGCAGCGCTGCGGCGAGGGATTGAAGCGGCAGACAATCTGGTTTATCTGATCTCGAAAGCCTCTCTGTCATCACCGTATTGCCAGCAAGAGCTTGACTACGCCGTGGCCCTCAATAAGCGCGTTATCCCCATATTGCTTGAGGAGGTCAATCTTAACTGGCTGAAGGATAACGTTAAGACGATTCAGTTTATTAACCTGGTAGATAATCAAGGTGTTGCGGATCTCGAGCAAGATCTGGCACAATTGCTCCGGACGGTACATCAGGAAGCCCCCTACTATGAGCAGCATAAACGCCTGCTGGTGCGGGCGCTGAAATGGCAACAGCAACAGCAAAATCCAAGTTTGTTGTTACGGCAACAGGCGCTGAAAAAATATACCGCCTGGGCTCAAATTGCGAAAGGTCGACGGCTTCAGGGAGCCCTACCTTTGCAGCTACAATTCTTAGCCGCCAGCCAACAGCAGCCTCCTGAACAAACTTTGGATGTGTTTGTCAGCCACCATGCTGCTGATATTGACTTTTCTCACCGGTTGAACGAAACACTGGTGATCCAGG
Source organism: Cyanobacteria bacterium P01_D01_bin.44 (assembly GCA_039200855.1). Lineage (GTDB taxonomy): Bacteria > Cyanobacteriota > Cyanobacteriia > Phormidesmidales > Phormidesmidaceae > SIO4C1. The sequence goes on from JBCCRZ010000226.1 coordinate 5,555, forward strand.
GAAAGCGTACCTGGTTTACACCGGAAGGGGCTGAAGGCGATGCGGATACCCCTGAGGACACTCACCAGGCTCTCGATAATGCCGAGAATTTTGTGTTTGTGCTATCGCCGAGTTCGATGCAGTCTGGGGCCTGTTTAGCACAGCTGGCCTATGCCCAGTCGCGACAAAAGCGGATTGTGCCGGTGGTGTATCAAGATCTGCGGCAATCAACTTTGCCAGAAGGGCTTGAGTCGATCTCCTGGAGCGACTTTCGCCGCCATGGCGGTGACTTTTTGGTGAATTTTGGCGAGCTGTTTCGCACTTTAGAGAGCGATCCGGACCACGTGCGATCGCACACCCGCCTCTTAGTCAAAGCCATGGAATGGGACGCCGCCTACCGAGACGATAGCTATCTATTGCGAGGCAAAGACCTGGCGGAGTTGGCCCAGTGGCTCAAGCAGGCGACAAATAAGACGCCTCAGCCGACGGATCTACAGCGAGCCTATATCCAGGCAAGCCAGGCGCTGCCATTTAAGAAGATTAAAGCCAGATCGGTGGCGATTGCTGCGGCCCTTACTACCCTAGCGGTCTCTACCCTGCGCCTGTTTGGCGGGCTCCAACCCTTAGAGATCCTCGCCTACGATCAGTTTCTACGGCTGCGCCCCAGTGAAACCGAGCAAGATGAACGATTGCTTATTGTCACAGTCGATAGCCCCAGCGGTGAGTGGCTGCGCCAGGAGATGATTGAGGGTCGCTATGAACCTGGCATTGGCACGATTCCCGACAACGCGCTGAATGAAGCCATCAAGATTTTAGACGGTCACGATGCTCGTCTGATTGGTTTGGACCTCTTTCGTGACTTCCCAGCAGAGGGTGAACTGGTGCAGCGACTGGCCGCAAACGATACTCTGTTTGGCATCTGCCAGGCCGCCAGTCAAATCAATAGTCAACCGGTGGTTGACATCCCAAATGAAATACCCCCAGCGCGGGTCGGCTTTGGCAATTTGCTCCTCGACGGTGGCAAAACAGTTCGGCGACACTATCTCAACCACGAACCAGACCTGAGCGGTGGCTGTCTTCCTGATGAGTCCTTTAGCTTGCTTTTGGCCAAAACCTACCTGGCGGCAGCGGGGACCTCTTATCAATCACCCTATGCAGAGGAGCCTATTATTCCGCTCCAACTCGGAGAGGTCACGGTGCCCCGGCTCTTTGGCAATGGCAGCGCCTACAGCGCCATGACCGGTAGGTGGGGCTGGAGTGATTTATACGGCTACCAAACCCTGATTAATTTCTGGGTCTACGAGGGTAAGTTAGAGAACTTTGCCGAGCAGGTGTCTCTCGATGCGCTGCTCAGAAATGAGGTGCCCCCCAGGCTGATTCGCGATCGCATTGTCCTAATCGGTTACACCGACTTTAGCGATCGCAACTCCGACGACTTTAATACCCCCTACGGGGATTCGCTACCGGGGGTCTATCTGCACGGGCAAATGATTAGCCAGCTGGTCAACGCCGTCCTCGAAGATCGCCCCCTGATCCGCTGGTGGCCCTTTTGGGGAGAAACCCTCTGGATTTTGCTGTGGTCTGGAGTAGGGGGTGCGATCGCCTGGCGGTTGGTGCGCCTTGGTCGTGTGATTGCAGGCCATCTCGGCTCGGTGGGGATGTTGACCCTTGCCTGTTACGGCTTTTTAGTCGGGCCGGTGATTTGGGTACCTTGGGTACCTGCGCTGGCGGGCTGGGGTATCACCGGAGGCGCAGTGAGCTATTTGAGCCATCGATTGCGTAAAGGGTGAGGTGTTGAGTATGCGTAAATACAGCCGCAGGCAGCTAAGCGGCCTAATAAAATCTAGACGATCCAACCTCATCTTTACCCTCACCCTGGGTCTCACCTTTCTACAACCCTTTCTACACCCCGCCCCCGCCGAAGCCTGTTTCTTTTGGCAGTCCTGCGCCCAGCGACTGGGGCAGGCATCCAATACTCGCGTTGGCGGCAAACGGACGGGATATCTCCGAGGCGGCAACGACCCCAGCGTGCCCTATGTGATTTCGCCACGTAACACCTGGGTCGGCGAAGACCGACCCGCACCCATTCGCTGGAATCCGGTCGAGGGGAGTCGTCGCTACACGGTTCGACTCTGGCAATGGCCCTATGAGCGTGATTTGCCCAACCTGATGCTTTGGGAAACTGTGGTTGAGGGCACGAATGAAGTTGCCTTTCCCGATATCGCTTTAGCGCTGGGAGCTTACTACTCGATTGAGGTGGTGACAGAGCATGGCGTGTCATCTAACTTAGACGAAGGGGCTTACCATGCTGGGTTTCAGCAGCTGTCTGCAGAAGACTACGAGGGTTTGCGATCGCATCTGGCCCAGGTTAACACCGAGAACGCATCCGCCCCAGCGGAGGCAGCCGCCCTGGCTCAAGCCGGGGTATATTTCTTAGATGAATTGTATGCAGAAGCCTTGCAAATATTAGAACCGCTGACGCTCAGCCCAACTGCCTCGGATTTGGTCTATATCGCCCTGGGTGATATCTACCATGAAACCGGGTTAAACCAGCTGACGATGGAGGCCTATGGGCAAGCGCTGGATATTGCAACCGCCAATGACGATACCCTTAGCAAAGCAACGGTTCAGGTCAAACTGGCGGATGTTTATGTCACCTTGGGTGACTTTGACCAGGCTCGACAGTTGCTCACCCAGGCGCGTCAAGCCTATAGCCAAATCGGAGCCCAGTTAGAAATCTCAATATTGGAGCGCCGCATCAGTCTGCTATCAGGCCTAGAACCTGAATGAACCTGAGTAAACCTGAACTTTTCAGGATTTTTTCTGTTGACGATTGCTGGGATAGTAAAGTCATTACAGGCCAGCTTCAGGGAACCTGGCTGACGGCATCCTGAAATGGAGCATTTGGGCAATAGGCGCATGATAGGCAGGCAGTGGGTAGACAGCTAATAAACAGGCAGTGGGTAGACGGTGGACCATCATGGTTTCTCTTAAAAGCGGCAATGATACGTTTAAGTTTAGATAGGCGCTTATCTTATCGATATGTACCTGGTCTGTTGGTTTTATTGGGGTTAGGCTTTCTCAAGCCCGAGAGGGTGAGTGCCCAATCCGTCATACCCGCCTTAGATGGCACCGGGACTGTTGTTACTCAAGAGGGGCGACGTTTTGATATTGGCGAGGGTAGCCTATCAGCAGATGGGGACAATCTGTTCCACAGTTTTCAGAATTTTCAGCCAAATA
>JBCCRZ010000227.1:0-8769 GCA_039200855.1 Cyanobacteria bacterium P01_D01_bin.44
CGGAACCCTCAAAGTAATCCAAGGCCACTTGGGCTGTGAATTCGCGTTTCTTTTGGCCGGTCAGTTTGCGCGCCGCATCCTTGAAGGTCGCTTTGATTTGCTCGGTTAACATCAGTCCCAACACCCCAGAACAATTTGTGGATAGTCTAACCGAACTTCAGGGGACTTATTTCAACGCTTCTCCCTAACTTTTTCCCTTCTCTCAGGGGAACTAAACCCGTTAGTTCCCCTTTCCAAAATCATTAGGTAATCACGGTCGGTGCATCGCGGCCCGTCAGCGCTTTGATTTTGGCAATTTCATCCGCCAGTTGAATCAAGTCGGCTAGGGCCGCCTGGGTTTCCTGATCGTGTTTGCTAGTGTCGGGCTCGTAACGCTCAACGTACAGGCGTAAAGTAGCGCCTTGGGTGCCCGTCCCCGACAGTCGAAAGACAATGCGGGAGCCGTCGGTGAAGCCGATGCGAATGCCCTGCTTTTCGGCAACGCTGCCATCCACCGGGTCGGTGTAGGTAAAGTCGTCGGCATAGGCCACTTCGTAGCTGCCAAAGGTCTGGCCCGCCATGGCCCCGACGCTGGAGCGGAGATTATTCATCAGGGTGTTGGCGCGATCGCTCTCCACCGCCTCATAGTCGTGGCGCGAGTAAAAGTTGCGGCCATAGGTGGCCCAGTGCGCTTTCACAATGGCTTCGACCGACTGCTTCTTAACCGCCAGAATGTTGAGCCAAAACAGCACGGCCCAGAGGCCATCTTTTTCGCGGATATGATTAGAGCCAGTGCCAAAGCTTTCTTCGCCGCAGAGAGTAGCTTTGTCCGCATCCAGCAGGTTGCCAAAAAACTTCCAGCCGGTGGGGGTTTCATAACAGTCAACACCCAACTTTTCGGCAACGCGGTCAGGCGCTTGGCTAGTGGGCATGGACCGGGCAATGCCCGCCAGACCATCGCGATAGCCGGGAACCAGCTTGGCATTTGCCGCCAGAATCGCCAGGCTGTCGCTGGGGGTGACAAAGAAATTGCGCCCAAGAATCATATTGCGATCGCCATCACCATCCGACGCTGCACCAAAGTCCGGGCCATCGTCTTTGAACAGGACATCTACCAGGCTTTTGGCATACACCAGGTTCGGGTCAGGATGCCCACCGCCAAAATCTTCCAGGGGTTCACCGTTCTGTACCGTGCCGACTGGCGCATTCAGCCGCCGTTCAAAAATCGCCTTGGCGTAGGGTCCGGTAACCGCATGCAGGCTATCGATGCACAGGCGGAAGCTGCCGTTGCTCACCAACTCTTGAATTTGGCTGAAATCAAACAGCGTTTCCATTTGCGCTGCATAGTCAGCCACGCTGTCAATAACTTCAACGGTCATATGGCCCATTTGAGTGCTGCCAATGCGATTTAGATCCACATCGGCAACGTCGAGGATTTTGTATTCCGTGATGGACTGGCTGCGCTCAAAAATGGCACTAGTAACTTTCTCCGGCGCGGGGCCACCGTTGCCAACGTTGTATTTCACGCCAAAATCTTCTTCCGGGCCACCAGGATTGTGACTGGCGGAGAGAATGATGCCGCCAAAGGCGTTGTTTTTGCGAATGACGCAGGAAGCGGCGGGCGTAGAAAGGATCCCCCCCTGCCCGACTAAAACTTTGCCAAACCCGTTGGCTGCCGCCATTTTGAGAATAATTTGAATGGCTTCGCGGTTGTAGTAGCGGCCGTCGCCACCGACTACCAGGGTCTGATTTTGGATGCCGTCGAGACTGTCAAAAATTGATTGGATAAAATTTTGTAGATAGTTCGGTTGCTGAAACGTCGGCACCTTTTTGCGCAGACCAGAAGTGCCAGGCTTTTGGTCAGAATAAGGTTGGGTACTCACCGTTTGCACTGTTGTCATACAATCTCCCATAACAAATCTTCTTATTGGCAGCGGAACCATAAGCATTAAAGGTCGCTGGGCCGCTCAAACTCAGAAACACCTCAAGTTCCCTAGCATTATCAGTCAGCATTTCCAGTGGCGCAATCCATATGTTGATAGGTGCGATCGCACCAACATTCACTAACCACAGGTATCGATATCTGAGGTTAGCCTTGGCATACTGCCGACATGGCCAGTATCTGCGACCAATCCTAAGACCTCGTTAAGCCTAACTGTGCTAACGCGATTTTTAATCGTTAAGTGAGATATAAACTCAAGCTATAAAGACCAAAACGTTTGGTGAGTCCACGGTGACTTCAGAAAGTCATGAGGGATGCTGGCTGAGCCATTCATCTCCACTGTGAGCGGTCCAGTTCCACACCTAATTTTGGGTAACACCAAGCAAAAGTCATCCCTGATCTTTATTATGATTGAGACCAACTAGGGCATACGATTATTTAGTGCTAGAAACCAGGTGGAATCAGCATTGCCGCGCCTGCTCCAACTTCATCACCTAAAGACTGAACCCTTTGCGGTCGCAGCGTAGGATAGCCAAATGATGACAGCCTCTATTGTTTATCCACAAAATTTATGATGCTGATTTCGCTATTTCTGGGTTTGGCTAGTGCGATCGCTTTCCTGATGCTTCTAAGCGTCAGGCCTCAAGCCGAGTCGCGCATCCTCGCCTTAGGACTGATGGTTGCCGCCGTTATTTATGTAGGCTTTGCCGTCATCGGCGGCGCGCACCAGACTTGGGTCAAAGTAGAAATCACCGGGGTGGGGATTTACGGTTTGTTTGCCCTATTAGGCTGGCGCTATTCCTGCTGGTGGCTGATGCTGGGCTGGCTGTTGCATCCGATTTGGGATGTGTGGCTACACTTGTTTGCAAAGGGAACCGATTTCACACCGGCAGGGTATGCTGTGGCCTGTATCAGCTTTGCTCTTGTTATCGCAGGCTACATCAGCGGCACCCAGTGGGGATGGATAAACGCAAAGACGGCCGAAGTCACACATCAGTAAGTGAGGGTCGCACCCATGCATTCTGCTGCCAAGCGCCAACTTATTCTCAAGAGCATCCTCGTTGCTTGTATCGTTTCGACCGCCATCCACTTCACAGATAACTACCTATATATCGAGCAGTATCCTCAACCTGATTGGATCACCTTGCCATCCATTTACATCTCGTGGTGCGTTTGGACTGCGGTTGGCGTCATCGGGTACTGGCTGTACAAGAATCAGAAATTTTGGTTCGCCTATCCCTGCCTGGTTTTCTACTCATTCTGCGGGATCGATAGCTTGGGCCACTATCTGTACGGGGCGCTGTCTGAGTTTTCACCCAAAATGCATCTGTTGATTGTGACGGATGGGTTAACCGGGCTGGCGGTTCTGGGCTTTACGCTGTGGTCAGGTTTGCTGCTGCGGGAGCAATTCAGAGACTCTGAGACAATCGCTTGATGGGTAATTGTTATTGGCCCCCTTATTCACTTGGGTACTGGCGTTGTTACATGGCTGCGAACTTGTTCTTCGTCAACATAAACTGTTCCAAGTCGTGATGCTCCCCTTTCCAAAAACCATGCGCTTTCAATACTCCCTGGCTTTCAAAGCCCAACTTCTCTAGCAGTTTCTTAGAGGCGAGATTCTCTAACATAATCTCAGCCACGACAAATTGCAGTTCCTGAGTCTCAAATCCATAGCGTAAAATAGCCTGTAATGCTTCACTCATAATGCCTTGACGCCAAAATTGACTGGCTAACTCATAGCCAATTTCAGCTGCATTCACTTCTCTAGACCAACTAAACCCACAAGATCCAATCAGATAATTGTGTTGCTTGAGGGCAATACCCCAACGTATCCCCCGTCTATTTTTAAACCCGTTTGCTCGGCGTTTGATTACTCCAATTGCTTCGTCGAGGCGACTAAACGTATCAAGGTCATGAAATTGAGTCACTTTAGGGTCGGAAAATACCGTGAAGATAGCTGTAGCATCCTCTTCGGTTGCCTGCCGAAGTTGTAGCCGCTTTGTTTCAAGGCCAGGAAATGAGATCGATGCAGAATCTTGACTCATCCGAAGACCTCGTTGTTAGCTTACCGAGACATTGTGAGACGCCCGTAGTCTGCAGTACAGACAAGCAAAGTAAACTATCCGGTTCCGAAAATGACTAGCATTCCGGGTCAGCTCGATCTACTGTGTGAGCTCAATGGAGGAACTGACCAATGAGCATAGCGCTTGATCCAGACGTTTGCTACCGGGCTCTTCAAACTCGAGATCGCCGCTTTGACGGGCGGTTCTTCACGGCCGTCCGTTCCACCGGTATCTTTTGTCGACCCGTCTGTCCGGCCACGGTTCCCAAACGCGAGAACTGTACTTTCTACCGGAGCGCCGCTGCGGCTCAACAGGCGGGCTATCGTCCCTGCTTGCGCTGTCGGCCGGAGCTGGCACCGCAGTTGTGGGCCACCGCTGACGGTTCTGACGTGGTTCCACGGGCTTTACAGCTGATTGGTGCAGGCGCTTTGGATGAGCTGTCGGTGAGTGATTTGGCCAATCGCTTAGGGGTCAGTGATCGCTACCTGCGCCGCCGCTTTGCGGAGGACCTTGGCACTGCTCCCAGTCAGGTAGCTAAAACTCGCCGCCTGCTGTTTGCCAAGCAGCTCATTACCGACACAACTTTGACCATGACGGCAATTGCGATCGCCACCGGATTCAAAAGCATCCGCAGCTTTAATCGGGCCCTGCAGCAGACCTATGGCTGTCCCCCCACTGATCTTAGGCGCCATCGGCAGACCGCGTCTGCAGAAGACCCCATCACGCTCAAGCTGCCCTTTAGTCCGCCTTACAATTGGGAGGCGATCGCGGCCTTTTACAACGGTCGAGCCACGCCGGGATTAACCTCGGCCACTCCTCACCGCTATGGCCGCACCATTGAGCTAGAGGGACACCAGGGCTGGATTTCCGTAGGGCCGGTTCCAGACAAGCCTTACCTGCAGGCGCAAATCGCCTTTCCGCAGGTGAGTTTGCTAGCGAAAATCGTCACCCGTCTGCAGCGCATGTTTGACCTGACGGCAAATGGAGCCGCCATTGAGCAACAGCTACAGCAAGACCCGATATTTCAGAGTCAGTTCCAGACCGGTCTGCGAATTCCCGGAGCCTGGGATGCATTTGAGCTGGCCGTGCGGGCCATTGTCGGCCAGCAGGTAAGTGTGGTCGCCGCCAATCGATTGTTCGAGCGCATTGTGACCCGCTACGGTCAACCCCTTTCGATTCCGGCAGCGCCACCAGAACTCCGATACGTATTTCCTCAGCCGACGGTGCTGGCAGCAGCCGACTTAACAGAAGTCGGCGTAATGCGACCGCGGGCGATCGCCATTGCCACCCTGGCTCAGACCGTAGCCGACACGCCCGCTTTCTTTGATCGCTTAACGACCTTAGAGGCAGCTGTTACAACCCTCTGTCAGTTCCCAGGCATCGGTCCCTGGACCGCTCACTACATTGCCATGCGCGCGTTACAAATTCCCGATGCGTTTCCGCCCGGCGATAGTGGTCTCCTGCGGGGCATCGCAGCGCTCGGTGAACCTCTTACCAAAGCTCAACTGCAGCAGCGATCAGCAGCGTGGCAACCCTGGCGGGCCTATGCGGCCATGCAGCTGTGGGCGGCCGATAGCCAAGCCGCCGCCCACAAAAGTATCCAACCGTCTCAACTGGAGGTTTTATCAGCATGACGTCTTTGACTGTTGCGCTTTTCGTCGGCTAAAGATATTGAGGCTAAGAGAATTGTGATGAGTACACCCGCGGCAAAATCCCCAATCCCAAATCGAGAATCGCCATTGCTGGTCGATCGCATCCCGTCTCCTATCGGTCCCATCTGGGTTGTCACCCAAGACGCCACCCTCTGCGCCGTAGACTTCGAGGACTGCGAAAACCGTCTGCTGTCGCTGCTGCAAAAACGCTTCGGTGAGGTGCGGCTACATAAGGCTGACAACCCCGGTGGCGTGAGCGATCGCCTTCGCGCCTACCTAGATGGAGATTTGCACAGCTTAGACGACATTCCGACGGCAACCGGCGGGACTGACTTTCAGCAGCAAGTTTGGCAGGCACTGCGGACGATTCCACCGGGTCAGGTCGTTACCTATGGCGAATTAGCAAAACAAATCGGTCGTCCCAAGGCGGTTCGCGCTGTCGGTATGACGAATGGCCTTAACCCAATTTCCATTGTGTTGCCCTGTCATCGAGTCATCGGCGCCAATGGCAAACTGACTGGGTACGCCGGTGGACTGGCCCGCAAGCAATGGCTGCTGGCTCATGAGGGATTCACTCTCGGCACAGCGGCACGGGAAGCACAGCTATCATTGCTCCCATAGGGTATGCTGCGATCGCGACGATGGGTTGAGAACAACTGGTTTAAGCAATGGACGCCAGAGATAGACAAAAGCTTGGGTCGGTAGGCGATGCTGGGACACGGCTGGGGCTTATAGCAATTGCCAGCCTTTTGGCCATTACGGCTTGCGACATCCAAGCCCAGGGGCAACCGCCAACCGCTATCTCGTCCTCCGATGCAGATAGTTCGCACATAGATGTGAGGCTGCCGCTAATTGCCGCCACCCTAGCCGGTGATGCGGCGGCCGTGGGATCACTGCTCGACGCGGGCACCGATCCCAACACGGTCTATCACACCAACACGGCCCTCACCTATGCCGCACGAGATGGCCACACAGACATCGCCCGAGTCCTGATCGACGCCGGGGCCGATGTGAACTGGATTGATGGCGAAGGCGTAACGCCCCTGATTTTGGCCGCGTTCAAAGGACACGAAGAACTCACGAAACTGCTGCTGGCGCACGATGCCGACACGACTGTAGTAGACCAATGGGGCCGCACAGCACTAGATTACGCCCGGCGACGAGGGGAAAATGACGCGATCGCCCAGCTTCTGCAAGCCGCACAGTAGAGTATGTTCACGGGACCAGCGCAACCGATTATCGACTCGATTCAGGCGCTTCCCCCAGTCGAGCATCGGTGAGGTCAGCGTCGTCTAAATCGGCAACCGACAAGTCCACCCCGCGCAGGTTGGCTCCGGTTAAATCTGCCCCTTGAAAGTTGGCTCCCTCTAAATTGGCGCTCTGCAGACTGGCTCCCTGCAAATCGGCATCCACTAGCTGGGCGTCAGCCAGATTGGCGCTGCTGAGATCGGCATTGTTCAAGCGAGTTTCGTTCAGCACCACCTCCGTCAGGTTGGCCCCTTGAAAGTTGGCTTCCGGTAAATCCGAACCCATCAAATCCACCGGCTGGGCTTCTCCTAGCCCTTGGGTATTGGTTGACAGCGGCTGACTGCTCACCGAAACCCGATACTTGCTGGCCAGACTTTGCCGTTCTAAATTGACCCCGCGCAGGTCACAGTTCTGGCACGATCGCTCTACCTCAATACGATATAGGGCTTGGGTTCGCTGATTGCACCCCAGGAGGACTAGCCCCAGCATCAAAGTCGCGATTTTAAGCCCCTGCTGGCGAATATGCATGGCACGTCGGTTAACGATTCAAACATCATCTTTTCTTAGATCCTAGCGCGTGGCTGCGATGACTTCCGATAGCGGGTAATGTTCTCGACCCGTGGCTATTGTCGCTAAGCAGCTTCGAAAACGAGGGCTCCAGAAAGAGCATCTACAGCCGTAGCGCATGCCCCTGCAGATTTTCTTATCTGTTTTACTAACCACTGGCGTTCGAATTATTCGACGCCGAAGGATTAAACCATCCCAAAATTGGGAATATTTAGAGAGCCCCATCAACTCCTGCCTCAAAAGTTGCTGGATCCCCCACGGCATATTGTTTGCGGGATAGGCTCTTCGCAGCCTTTAAACACAAAACATTGTTAACTCAATGCCAATAACCAGAACCTATTTAAGGAGCTCACATTATGCAGTGGAGTTACGTTAAGCGCTTGCTGACGGCTTTTAGTTTGGGTGGCCTAGCAGTTGCAGCCTTTGCTTCTGTAGCAAAGGCTGAATATTCAGTCCTCTTGAGCAGCGGCGAGTCGCAGACCTATGAAGGATACTTTTTCGCCAACGAAGATATTTATGCGAGTTGTGACAGCGATTGTATCGATCTGGATATCTATTTATACGACGCTTACACCGGTGAGCTAGTCACTTCTGATACGCTAACCGACGCCAATCCTATTGTGACAGCACCTTATGAGGGTGATTTTTTAGTCGAGACTTATATGGTCAGCTGCAGCACGAGCATCTGTGCAGCATGGACGGATTCTGACCACGGTTTCTAGTTCGACACCATCACGATTGGCCACAGCGATCGCTTAGGGCGCGTCATCAATTAAATCCAGAATGCTTGCAGCATAGGCATTACCGCGCCCGGTTCTGCAAAACTGGCTAGAGGGGCTGAACTGCTTTCAGCATAAGGATTCAAGCGTTAAATGATGACAGCCCTTAGCAAAAGACTTCCAGGCTTGCTGACATCGCAGCTGCCATCGATTATCCAACTCGGTAGAGGAAAAAGGCGCATCTTTGCGCCTTTTTTACTAGGCCTTGGAAAGAGAGTCCTGCTATTCCGCCTTTCCTATTCGTACTTAGGATTGAGACGGCCTCGATGCTTGAATCGATTCTTAGAGAGTCACAATACCTTTGTCTCGCCCCTGCAGTGTGGCTATCTCCGTATTACATATCCCGCACTCAACCACGTCCGGCCCAGTATTATGGGCGTAGTTGTTTAGACGATGGCGTATGGTGAGCGATCGCAAGGCGCAATTTATTCAGGTGTACCGCGACCTCAACTTGTTTCCGCTGTCAAAAGCTGACCAGATTGAAAAGTTTCAGGTCAAGTACGGTCAGCAAGCCTTGAGAAACCTGAGCGACGCAATTC
>JBCCRZ010000228.1:0-8754 GCA_039200855.1 Cyanobacteria bacterium P01_D01_bin.44
ATGGGAAACTGCTTTGTCATAGCTTTTAGCCTGACCCTGGCCAATCAACTGCCAGACTTCTTTCCATAGGCTTTCTGCCTTAGGTGAGAGTGACTCTAAGCGCTGTTGTTCAGCTTTTTCAGCTTTTTGTTGAGCCTTACGTTCTCGTTCAGCGGCCTTATGCTTGGCAACAGCCACCAACTCGGCAAATGAGCGCCCAGCGTCTATGAAGTTAAGCTGAATACAGCTTGAACGCTACGTAATCCGTTCCTAAAAACCTTCAAAGCTGCATTTACAAATTTTTTGGCTCAGATTCATCCAATTCTTAGGATTTTCTAAAACTAGAGTCTAGCAAGATTGGCAAGATGAGCCCAAGGATTTAAGCGGATGTCCCATCCCGCGCCATGTCCTTATAAGGCATCGGGTGCTTCTGTCAATCCACTAACCCTGCCCTGATCTGCAAGGAGTCATTCATGAAAAAACGATTAGCCAACGGCTTAGCTGCCATTGCCGTAGCCACCCTCACTGGCATTACCATCGCCCCGATTGCACAGGCTGCTTTCGCAATTGCTATTGTCTCTAATTCGGGTACGCTTCAAGGCGGGCAAGATCACTTTGTAGATATTTCCATTGAGGGGGATCCTCTGCAGCGCCTTCGGGTGCAGTGTGTGACTTTCCATGAGCTGGATGGTGTGCAAGTGATTGTCGGTGGTGAAACGGTAGAGCCTGATATTCATTACGGGTTTGAAGAATTTACCCTGACCTTTGATGAGCCCCTGCTTGATGGCGAAAATCTGCGCATTGTGATGAATAACTCTCGGGTCAGAGGCTCTATAAACGCGGGCATTGAGGTGCCCTACCGCGTTTATGGGACTTATCCGAGTTTGAACAATCTTGAGGTGCCGCTGGGGACTGCCATTGTGAGAACACCAGGTGGGGGACAGAGGTAAGTGAGTAGTGGGTAGTGGGTAGTTTACACCTCATCCTCATAAAACCGATAAAACAAATACTCATCCTTAAATGAATGTTCGTCGATGACATGGTGTATGAGTCCGCGCTCCACCAGCAGCTGCCCTAGACGGACGGCGGCTTCGCGGGTTGCTTTCTGGGTTTTAACCATCCAGGTGACGGCTTCACTGCCGACAAAGCACTTTTGATAGACCGTTAGTCGAAACCGTCGATCTTGAATCGTTACCCCCTCCGAACCGCGCATTTGTTCTACCAACCGATCGAGTTCTTCTGTGGTAACACTTTTGGGGGTTTGCAAGATCGCTGAGTAGTTGCTGACAGTGGCCAATAGGTTAGCTGGGGAGGAAAGCGCTGTCTCTACGGCGATTGAGCCAGTATCGTCGTGCCAGGTTGTGGTCATTGACTTTAACTGGGAGGTGCGCAGGTTGAGGTCACGCTGGGGAAAGGGAATTTCAATCTGATGCTGCCTGAGATTGGCCTCTAGCAGGTAGTACACATCACTTTTGATATCAAACTGATGACGGGGGTCCCGAATCCACACTAGCAGGTCAAAGTCGAGGGAACTCTCTCCAAACCCGAGAAATCTCAGCCGAGGCTGCGGATAGCGCAAGACTTCGGGATGGGTCTGGGCGGCTTCCATGATGGCGGCGTGAACCCGATCGATGGGAGAGTTATAGGCCACACCCAGGGGCAAATGCAGGCGTGAGACAGGGTGGCCGTGGCTCCAGTTAACCACTCTGGTTTGGACTAGCTCGGCATTGGGGACAATGATGGAAACCCGATCAAGGGTGCGAATTTCGGTACTCCGTGCCCCGATGCGTTCGACGGTGCCCATCAAGTCGCCCAGATTGATAAAGTCGCCCACCTGCACCGGGCGCTCGATCAGCAAAATCCAGCCGCTGATAAAGTTGTTGGCGATATTCTGGAGGCCAAAGCCCAGGCCGACCCCCAGCACACTGGCTAAAATCGCCAGGGCGCTGAGATCAATGCCCCAGGCTTGCAACAAGATAAACAGCCCCAGGCCAGTGAGACCAAGCTGCATCAGGGTTGCGATCGCATCCTGCACCCCCCGATCTGGAATTGCCACCTGCAAGAAACGCGACTTAACCAGTGCCGTTAGCCCCCGCACCGCCACCCAGAGCACAATCGCTAACAAGACAAGTTTAAAGATATCCAGTAGAGAATAGCCCCGCTCACCCACCGTCAGCAGCGCATTGTTGAAGGTCCGCTCTAAAAACCGAAAGACTTGGTAGCGAACGATCCGCGCCTGGGGCAAAAGCTCACAGACATAGATTAAAAACGCTAGCCACACGCCCCCTTGCACACATAGCAGCGCCGGTTGAACAAGCTGTCTGCGGTAAGACAATAGACCTGTCTGCCGGGCCCATCGCCGCCACCAGCGTCGGCGTCCCCAGCGGATGGCACTGTATAACCCGATCGCCACGACCCATGCTGCTAACCCCCGCCAGATCACCTCTCGGTAATAGGCGGGCCGCCGCTCCCGCTGGGCCTGCTGCAGCGCCGCTTGCAATATCTCTGCCCATTCATCCGCTTGTTCTCGCGGCGTCACCCCCCTCATAAAATCGCCCCCGGTCACCGTCAGCAAGTGGCGATTATTAACTCGAAGGGTGGTCAGATCATCGCGATGCACGACGCGTATCTGAATGGGACGATCTAAGGGGGTCGTCTGTAGCGCCCGCTGCAAATCAGTATTGGCTAAATTGGCCCGACCCTCGGCGGTAAACCCATCAATACTACCCAGGCGAAATAAAACCCGACCATCAATCACCACATCTGCCTTGGGCGAGGGTGCAGCTAACGACTGTGCCATCACCGGCTGTCGCGCCAGCCCTAAACTCAGCAAACTGGCGACGCAAAACATTGCCACAGTAAGAAACCAGGGAGACCGAAGCCAGGGCAAGCAAGCTCGGGGTAGCATGAACACGCATCCTCAAAAGCTAAAATTTTACGCCTGTATCATGCCACCGATCGGTCAATCTAAGCGTAAACTTAAGCCCCTGTCGCTAGGTTTCGTGAACGGGTTGAAAATGCCGATGTTCGCCCAGGTTGCTTTGCCACCACTGATAGGCAACAACGTTTAGCAATACCCCAACCACAAACAAAAACGCCATTAAGACCAGTTGATAAGGGGGCACTGCCACCCATACGTCCATCACGAAGTGGAGCAGGTTAAACACGCTGTAGACCAGGGTAAACCCAAAGTGAATTGCCCGAAATCGTCGAGAGGGGCCAAACGCCGCGGCAATCACCGCCACCATCGGCAGGGTAAAGAATATCAGCATAAACCACATAATGGCCCCAATGGTGATGTAGCTGTGGGCATGGGATTCGGCCACGCTGAGGTTGTGGAAGAGGGGCATCAGCGCTAGCTGAGTATGGAAAAGGGTACCCAGTAAAAAGACGGTCCAAAGCGCCATTATTTTTTCAGGTAGGCCGCCTGGGGCTTTCGGTGAAATCCGATTCATGCTGATCGCTCCTGATCTACCTCTACGGCTTACTAAAGGTGAGTGTAAAGTAAAAAGTTGAGGAGATTGTGAGGAAACTTAAAGATCGTTCATGGGGCCAACCGTTGAATACGCCAGGACTGAGACTCGTGGGAGTCACGTTCATAAAAAAACCGATCGTGCAGCCGATTGGGGCGACCCTGCCAAAACTCAATCTGCTGGGGCACAATCCGATACCCGCCCCAAAAGCTGGGCAGCGGAATTGGGTGGTTGGCAAACTTGCGTCGAATTTCGTCAAACTTGAGCTCTAGCAGCTTTCGCGACGTGATGACCTGGCTCTGCTGTGAGCACCACGCCCCTAACTGAGCACCCCTGGGTCGCGAAGTAAAATAGGTCAGCGACTCCGCCGTTGACACCCGCTCAACCCACCCCTGAATCGCTACCTGACGTTCGAGGGGAAGCCACAGAAATAGGAGGGATGCCACCGGGTTTTGCTCAATATGTCGGGCTTTGCGGCTCTCGTAGTTCGTAAAAAAGACAAATCCGTCTAGATCAAAGTATTTTAGCAGCACCGTTCGCTGAGTAGGCATCCCCCCTGGAGACACCGTCGCCAGGACCATCGCGTTGGGTTCGGCGACTTCTCCCTCGCACGCCGCCTTAAACCATTGCTCAAACAGGGTGAATGGACTCTCCGGCAGCTGTGCTCGATGCAGTGCTGAACGGCCATATTCTTCCCGTAACTGCCCTAGCTCCATGGATGGTGTATACGTGAATATGTAAAAGGTATAGAGGGGGGCTGCTTTAGTCTTCTGGCCAGTCTTCGCGCCCGAGCAGATCGATGATGCGATCGCGCAGTAAATAATCGTTGGCCTCTAGCTCAACTTCGACACATTCCCACTCTCGTCCTGGAATGTAGCGACACAGGGCATAGATGGGCTGTTGGCGATCAAGCTTGCCTGCTTGGATCAGATGGCGGGCTTCGTCTTTGATCACATCGATCGAGTAGTGCAGCGTTTTTAACATGATGACGTCTATGGCCCCCTGCATGCTTTTCAATAGTCCAATCGTAAGATGATAACAAGATGACAATGGGAAGACGGCTCAAAAAGACGGAAAACTTTAGATTCGCGATCGCACAAAAAAGCGCCCCTGCAGCTCAGTCAGAGTTGCAGGGGCTGATGTCATTTATGGACACAATCGAGAGCACCCAAACCGTTACTCAGCTGCCGCCTCTGGGGCAGGTTCCGATTTCTCAGCTGATTCCGAAGTTGTTTCGACGGGGGTCTCCACAGGGGTCTCCGTCTCAGCTTCCGGGGCTTGAGGCGTCTCAATATTCACCTCAGGTAGTTTCGGGGCTTCAATGTTGACTTCAGGCAGGTCGGGTGCCTCGATATTGACCTCGGGGAGGTCTGGCGTCTCAATCGTGATGTTGTTTGCATCGGGCACATCTGGGGCATCAACATTCACTTCAGGGGCCAAGGGGGCCTCTGAGCCGCGACTTAGATAGAAAGCTGTTCCCCCGACTGCGGCAGCAATAGCGGCTACCAAAAGCCCCAACAAAAGGCCACTGGCAGCGTTCTGATTGGCTTGGGTCCGGGCTCGGTCAGCGGCAAGGACTTGCCTGTCTATCTCCAACTGATTTTTCTGTTCTTTTTCCCGACCTTGCACATAGCCATCGCGATAAGCGATCTCTGAAGGCGTTGCAGGTCGTCCTTGTTGAAAGGTATTGGGTTCGTTGCTCATGGGTATTCCTCCTGTTTCGCAACACCCAACACGTTATCGACTGAGTCACCCTCCGACCTCTCCCCTGTGCCGATTAATAGATTGCAACACAACACGCCAAACGGCTTTAAGCCAGTAAAGACAAGGGTTTTAAGGCTTCTAACAAACTTGATATATTTAGAAACCCGCCGCAACGAGTCCACTAACTGGCTATATAGATAGGCGTATACGAGCGCAAAAACAAAGAGATTTTATCCAACGTGCGGGAGATTACTTCCTGCGCTACGTTAGAGAGCTGATCGCCTTCAAACTCCTCAGCGGGGGTTTCTAATAACCACGCCTGGGGCTGTCGACCGCACAGCGTCTGACTCAGATTCAAAAGGTATTTAGGACTACAAGGATAGGCCAGCACAGGCTTTTGGAGTTCTCCCGGGTTTACGCCAAGACATAAAGGTGTAATTTGAGTGCGACAATTTTGCTTGTGGTGGCAGGCCTGCACAAACAAGACATATTCCGAGGCTGCGATCGCATCGACCAACTCCAGCGTTAGCTGCGGCACTGCCACAGCCTCCACATAGGACAATCCCCAGTCGCCAACTGCCTGGGCAACTAACTGCCCGAGCCCATCATCGCCCTGGCTGAGATTGCCGTAGCCGATGACTAAAAATGTCGTTTGATATATTTGTACTTGTTTCACAGATGACTTCTCAGGTAACGTTGCAATCATAAAAACACCCTACTCATTTGGCACTGCCGCCAAGCCTTAACTGATTCATTCAAATTGATTCAAAAGATAAGTCTTAAACATGAGGAATCTGTGAAGTTACAATCTGTAATATGTCGCAGAGGTTGCAGCTCCATGATCCCAGCCTATTAGGGGATGGCAACCTGAATTGCCAATCTAAATGAATTCTTAAGCCTTGGTGGCGATTTAATCACAAAGAAAGCGATGATGAGCCCGCTCTTTAAACACGTCTGGATATTCATCACAAAATGTTTCAAAAGCGGTTCTTTTTGATCACCCGAACCTGTTGACCGAATACCTGGGTAGCCCAAGCGCGAAAAACCTAGACGCCTACGCGCTTAAAGGCAGGCAACAGCGAGCGAGCGGCCAAATAAGTATGCAGCTCTTGGGTTCTCAGACGACACAGATCTTTGGCCAGCTCATGTAGCGAAATTTGTCGAGGCAAACTAGATGACATCACCTCTCGCATCAGGCCCAAAATTTGAGGCTCTGCCACTAAGATCAGCTGTCGGACATCGTGCTCCTTGCTAAGCTGCGAAAGCCGACTGGCAATGGTCTGGGCAAATCGTTTTTCAAATTCCACCATGTGGTTGTTGCGATGATCGTCATAGCTGTGGGCTTGCCCTGAGGTGCCTCGATTGCGTCCCGTTCTTACATTTGCCCACAGCTCCTGCCCCGGCATTTCTTTCTCGGTACTGTGCAAGCCTTCATGCTCAACCAGATTAGGCCCTGATTCGTAGCCTTCAAGCTCAACGGGTTTTAGGGTTAAAAAGCGAGCTTTTGTGCCATCAATAACAGCCACAAGATATTGACTCATAACCTCTTCCCAATCTCTACTATTGATTTGTTTTAGACATAAGTCCGATCTTACACAATGTAAAGTAGCCCACACTACCCAAGCCAATAAAGCTTAAGATCCTCGCTATCTTCGTAACAGATCGCTTATCTAAACGTTGTCAATCTAAATTTAAGTCACCAAAATTAAATTAAGACCCGATCCGGCAGTGTTTTTCGGTTGAGCATGCCCCCTCAGATAGTTCATTCACTTGACTGACTCGGTGTCTTAGGCAATATCACAAAGGCAATATCACAAAACATCGCAAACAAGCACTGCTAGCGCTGAGTAGCAGTACCCTAAAAGGAGAATCCTAGCCTGCGGGCAGAGGTCAACTATGCTGACCATTGTAGATATCATGACCGAAGAGGTCTTCACGATTCAAGCCTCAGCGACGGTGGCTGAGGCCATCGCCCTGATGCAAGATCAAAAGTTGCGATCGCTTATTGTCGATCGCAACGACTTTCAAGACAGCTACGGCATCCTGACTGAGCGTGACATTGTTTACAAAGTGTTTGCCCACGGGCGCGATCCCCAGCGAGCACATGTATTGGAGGTGATGCGTAAGCCCTGCATCCACCTGCGCCCCAACATGACGCTGCCAGAAGCCGCTCAACATTTCCAAGAAACTGGTATTCAAAGAGCCCCCGTGATCCAAAATGGTGAGTTGATTGGGATTATTTCGATTACTGATTTGATAATGAAGCAACCCATAGAGACTCAGCCGCCCCGAGACGATCTGTCCCAACGCATTGAGAAAGCTATTCGCCACTCTCGGGTGATCAACCCCAAGCAAGAACACATCGCCCATGAGAGTGCCATTGCTTGGGAGGTTAAAGAGGCTATTGACGCAGAGAAAACATCTCCCTCTTAGAGATAGGGAACATGCAGAAAAATGGCAGAAGAGGAAGATTATCTCTTCACAAACGTAGGGGCGCAATTTGCGCCCCTACGTAAAAAAAAGTAAAAAATCTAAAACAACAGCATCTGACAGCTGCTTACTCAGTGACTTCCTTTATATGTCTTGAGCCTATCTAGAGCTGAATGCCAGATCGAACAACGCCAATCACTGGATTTAAAACTCTCTCTTAACCAACTAGAGGAAGTATGAACTCGCTCCGCAGATGCTGTTGCACTGTAACGAGTCAGATGGATCACTAACAGTCACTTAACCTCCTACATCCTGTATAGAGTGTGCTGCTTATCTGGCCTGTTTTGTCTGTCATCGAAGCTAACCTGTAGCTTCACTCTCTAGAATACACCGCAACAACAATCCTATGCGGGGTTTGCAACTAAAGTTTAATAAGTGCCCACTACCCTCTACCCACTACTACTCCACCGTTCGGCTGAGCTCACGCCGAAGCCCACTCCCCACTACCCACTACCCACTACCCACTACCCACTACCCATTACCCACTACCCACTACCCTCTACCCTCTATACCTGACCCCTAACTCCCGACTTCTAAGCCAAGATTCATCTAAACCCAAAGCCATGTCGGCATAATATAAAATATGCCCCCTCTCAAGGAACGATTTTTGATGGATGTCGATATGCAGCGTCGAGCCAGTGTTGAGTCAGCTGTGTTTGGCCAATTTGACCAATGGATTGCCGATCGGATTCGCAAACTCAGCGTCGAGACGATCGCCTCGGGTGCGTTTACATGTACGGCCTGTGGCGAAATCGAGGGTGACTACATCGTGGTCTACGAAGGGGAAACCTTTCGCTTTGATGCCATGACTACCTATGCGTTTCTCCAGTTTATCTTAGAAAAATCGGCTTAGAAAAATCGGCGGGGCCAGCTAGGTAAGACCCATTAGGTCAATCAATAGTCAGTTGCGATCGCTGTCACACCCATCGTGCTAGAAATCAGTCAACTGCGAAATCATAGGCGTAATTCGTTTGATGATTAATAGGCTGATTGCATTTGGGTCTGTGCCTATGCTGTCTCTGAGACGCCGCTCTTTTCGTATCGTTGCATTAGCGCTGTTTGTGATGATGCTCTGGCTGCCGTCAGCGCTGGCCCAGTCCTCAGACTC
>JBCCRZ010000229.1:0-8737 GCA_039200855.1 Cyanobacteria bacterium P01_D01_bin.44
AGACCTCGCTTGCGCCTGAGGTGCAGGCGTCTGGGCTGTGGAGTTTAGGGGTTGCCAGGCGGCGTATTGGTGAGCTGCACCGCTCCCTGGCAGCTTTGAAGGCGAGTTTAAACATTATTGAGCAGTTTCAACTTGACGCGTTGCGATCGCAAATTTATCTAGATTTAGGCAACACCCAACGGGCGTTGGGGGAGAGTGCGATCGCAACCAATCAATTGTCTAAAGCCGAAGCCTACCAAGCCGAGGCCCTGGCTGCCTATGAGCAGGCGAATATGACGGCTTCTTCTGGCTTGCTCAAACTCCAGGCTCATCTCAACCAGCTGAGTTTGTTGGTGGAGACAAAACAATGGTCTGAGGCATTAACGCGATGGCCATCGCTGCTGCCGCTGCTGGCGGACCTGCCGCTGAGTCGCAGCACGGTTTATGCGAGGCTGAATTTTGCGAAGAGTTGGACGGGATTGATAACGGGCGAAGGGGTAAAGGGGAAGGGAGAAGGGGGAAACCCTGATTGGGTGGAGATTGGGCGATTTTTGGGGGAGACATTGCAGCAGGCAAAGGCGTTAGCAGATCCGATTGCGGAGTCCTATGCGGTTGGGCAGCTGGGGGAACTGTATGAGTTGACAGGGCAAGCGTCACAGGCGGTTGCCTTGACCCAGGAAGCCCTCGCAAAAACGGAAGCGGCCCAGTACCTGGAGGGGCGCTATCGTTGGGAATGGCAGCTGGGGCGTCTGCTAAAGCAGCAGGGAGAAAAAGAAAGTGCGATCGCAGCGTATAGGGCAGCGGTGAACACGCTGACATCGGTGCGCGACAATTTACGCTTTATTGATTCAGAACTGCAATTCTCGTTTCGAGATGATGTGGAACCGGTCTATCGACAGCTGGTTGAGTTGTTGCTAGGCGGCACAGACGCTCCTGCTCCTGAACAGACGGTCCTCGGGGAAATTATCGAGCAGGTAGACGATTTACAACTCAAGGAGTTAGAAAATTTCCTCAGCTGTGATCTGCAGCGAATTCAAATTAGTGAGACTGAGGTAGATGCGACTGCTGCGATTATTTATCCGATCATCTTAGCGGATCGCCTCGCGGTTATCCTGAAAGTGCCAGGCGGAGATCAGGCTCTGAGGGTCCACCAAGTTTGGCAATCGCGTGAAGCGGTGGAGGGCATCCTGACGAGGTTGCGCAATGACCTGAGTGCTGCCCCTGATCGCACTCCTGAGGTGATTGAGTCGGCCCAGACAATCTATGGCTGGTTGATCGCGCCGTTTGAGTCAGTGTTGGCCCAACAGCCGCAGATTAAAACCCTGGTGTTTGTTTTGGATGGCACCCTGCGGAATATTCCCATGGCGGTTTTGCGGGATGGTGACAGGTATCTGATTGAGAAGTATGCGGTTGCGATCGCGCCAGGACTTGATATTTTTGAGCCCAGCCGCCTACCTCAAGATTTGAAAGTCTTTACCGGTGGAGTTGGTGAGCCTCAAATCCTGGAGGGTCGAGATTTTTCTAAAATTGAGAGACTGGTGGATGAGTTTGATGGCATCAGCCAGTGGGCAGAGATCCGCCCCCCGCTGCTCAATCAACAGTTCACCCGAGAGAATCTACAGCAACAGATCAGCGCGAATGATTTCTCGGTGATCCATTTAAAGACCCACGGTATTTTTAGTTCTGCCCCAGAGGAGACCTTTATTGTCGCCTACCAAGAGTTAATCCGTGGGAGAGATTTGGGGAGTCTGATTCAATCGGCCAATCGACCCGGACGCTCTCCCATCGAACTGTTGATTTTGAGTGCCTGCTCGACGGCCCAGGGGGACAATCGAGCAGTATTAGGGCTGGCAGGTATTGCGGTGCAGTCGGGGGCACGGAGTGCCATCTCGACCCTGTGGGATGCCCAGGATGATCCAAATACCCAAATGATGATTCGGTTTTATCAGGAGTTATCAGAACCCGACATTACCCGTGCTGAGGCACTCAGACGGGCTCAGGTGGCGCTTTTAAAGGATTATGCAGCCCCGCATATTTGGGCGACGTATGTTTTGGTGGGGACTTGGCTGTGAGCGCCCTTAGGCGACCTCCTCGGGGACCTGAGTGGTGATGTTTTGGGTCGTGATATGGTGGTTTGCGATCGCACCGCATGTGGTCAACCAAACCCCATCAAACGACTGAATGTAGTCGATCAGTCGCGACAGCATCAGTAACCGCGCCGGACGACCGATAATTTCGGGATGCATGGTGAGGATAAAGGCACTGTTGTAGTGATAGAGCCCCTCAAACTCTTCTCGCCAAAGCTGAAACGCCTTCTCACAGGTCTCAATCACCCCGCTACCGGTCGGCGGATCGACCGTAAAGGCAAACTGTTCCCAATCGTCATTGGTCCAATGCACCGGGATTTCGACCAGATCGCCACTCTCTGTCGGCAGGGTATAAGGCGCATCATCGTCCATTAGAGAAGAGTCGTAGCGCATACCGTGCCGAGCCAGCAGGGCCGGAGTGCTTTGCTTCATATCCCACCAGGGTGAGCGATAGCCCACTGGCTTGATGCTCGTAATCTCTTTCAAAATCTGGCAGGTTTTAACCAGAGCCGCTTCTTCTTCGATTTCATCCAAATCTGAGGGTTTTCTGTGCAGATAGCCATGCACGCCAATTTCGTGGCCCTCGTCATGGATACGCTTGATCAAGGCCGGATACTGCTCCGCCGTATACCCCGGCACAAAAAACGTCGCCTTGACACCCTTTTGGGCTAGCAAATCTAAAATACGCGGCACCCCCACCTTGGGACCATAGCGGGCCCAGGCCAGGGCCGATAGCCGTTTGCCGTATTCGGGATTTACCCCTAAAATGCCAGCTTCGCCATCCACATCAAAGCTTAAAACGGCGGCGCACTGAGTGCCTTCGGGCCAACGATAGCTCATAAATCATCCTTTAACAACTTCCTCAACCGTAATCAGAATAGTAGATTACAACTGTTTTGCTGGTTACACCTATGGGGATATTGGCCAGGGTATTGCCAGGGTCACTGATAGAGGTAGCGTACCCCCAAGTATTGGGCCATCTTGTCGAGAAGAACCTCTCGACGAAAGGGTTTGCTCACAAAATCATCGCAGCCGATGGCTAACATTGTGGCTTTGTCTTCTGCAAAGGCACTGGCGGTGAGGGCAATAATAATGGGCGAAGGGGCGTTAGCGTAGCCCTGCCCCAAGGGCTTTAGAGACAAAAGTTCATGCCGGTGAGACGCCTGCCCTACGGTGCCGTTTTCGTATTTCCACGTCGCCATGTCCGACTTTCGCCTGCCGCCTTTTGTCTTTCGTCTCTCGTCTGCTCTATCTCCCCCACTGACCATCGCCCGAATCTGTCGTGTCGCCTCATATCCATCCATCACAGGCATTTGCATGTCCATCCAGATCAGGTGAGGGTGCCAACTTTGCCAGTGGTCAACGGCTTGCTGTCCGTTGACCGCAGTCTGAACTTCGAAACCCAGGGAGGTGAAAACCTTCACGAGTAGCAACCGACTCACTGTGTCATCTTCTACTATGAGAATACGATAAGTCGGTTGTTCGGGAGCCAGGCCGATTATTTTCTGGGTCGTCTGGGGGGTCTGATGATTCGCGGTTTGACTTACCTGGATTTGGATATTAAACCGGAATATCGTGCCCTGACTGGCCGAGCTGCTGACTGTGATGAGGCCCCCCATCAGCCTGACAAATTGTTGACTGATAGGCAGCCCCAGCCCTGACCCCTCTTGGGATTGCCATCCCCGTTTACCTTGGGCAAAAGCATTAAAGAGGTCATCCATATCATCTGAGGAGATGCCAGGTCCAGTATCTTCTACTTCGAATTCGAGGGTGAAGTGGGACGCATCGGGAGCACCCTTTACACTGACCCGCAGCGTGACGCTGCCCTGCTCTGTAAACTTAATCGCATTGCCCAAGAGATTGATCAAGACCTGGCGCAGTTTGCCTTCGTCGGTGCAAACAAACTGGGGTAGATCAGGGGCCTGGTTAAATACAAGCCCCAACCCTTTGGAGTCGGCTTTAAGTTTTAACATTTCTTGCAAACTCTGCAGGAGCCGATGCAGATCAAAATCTGTTTCGTGCAGGGTGATCTGACCCGATTCAATTTTGGACATTTCCAAAACATCATTGATCAGGGCCAGTAAGTGTTCACCGCTGCGGTTAATGATGCCCAGGTATTCTTGATGTTCAGGCGTTAACCCAGATTGATGGGCAATCTCCTGGGTGTACCCAAGGATGACATTGAGGGGAGTTCGCAATTCGTGGCTCATTTTGGACAGAAACTCACTTTTGGCTCGACTGGCCAGTTCGGCAGTTTCTTTAGCCCGTCGCAGGCCATCTTCTGCGAGTTTGCGTTCCAGTTCAACCCCCGCCCGAGCCGCAAAAATCTTTAGAATCTGTTCTTTTTCGGGACTGTGGGTCATGGGTTGCCCATCAACCACCGCCAAATGGCCAATCATCTCCCCGGTCGAATTAATCAGCGGTAGGCCCCAGAAACTCTTGGCGTTTAAGTTAGCCGCGATTTTGGCTTTAGGAAAATGCTGTTGTAAGTTGTCGGGATAGTATTGCATGGTTCCCTGAAGTAAGCTGCCACAGGGGGTATCGGCTAGGTCGTACTCTATATCATCGGTCCAGTCATTGCCTGCCCAAAGGGCCAGGGTTCGAACTCTGGTTTTGGCTGGGTTAACAAATCCACAAACCATTGCGTATTGTACCTGGAGGGCCTGGGCCAGATAACAGACACAGGAGCGAAAGAACTCTTCGTTGACTTTGGTTCCGGTACCTTGAGCAATCAGTTGTAGAGCGTTTTCTTGTTGTTTTCGGGCTGTGATATCGGTATGGGAGCCAGCCATGCGATAGGGATTGCCTTGCTCGTCCCACAGGGCCGCCCCACAGGCTTGAATCCAACGGTAAGTACCATCTTTATGACAGGCGCGAAACTCGATCTGATAGGTTGGAATCTGGCGAGTTAAATAATTGTGCAGGCAAGTCTGTACATACTCAGCATCCTCCGGATAAAGGATTTTTTGCCAGGACTCTATCCGATTTGGAATTTCATCGTCTTCGTAGCCCAGAAGTTGTTTCCAACGTGGTGAAAGGTAGGCCTCTCCAGTTGTGATATCCCAGTCCCAGATACCATTGCTGGCTCCTTCAGCTGCCAGGGTAAAGCCAATTTCGCTATGGTGACGAGCGGCGTCTGCTTGTTTCGTCTGGGTCACATCACGAATGCCCAGGACGCGAGCGTTTCTGCCTCGATAGTGGATATCTTTAGCACTCACCTCAGCCTCAAAAAAGCTGCCGTCTTTTTTAGAGCCCTCGGCTTCGATAACCGCAGTGTCACGCGATCTCAACCTTTCATAGAGTAGCGGTCGGCTGGGGGGAGCGGTGAGCTTTTCTAGGTGCATTCCGATCAGCTCTGAGATGGTGTAACCAAACAGCTGTTCTGCGGCCTGGTTCGCATCTAGAATAATGCCTTGGTCATGGATTAAAACAGCTTCGGAGGTGGCCTCAAAAAAGCGACGCAGTCGTTCCTCACTGTGTCGCAGCGCTTCTTCGATTTGCTGCTGCTCGCACAGTAGCTGCTCGCGATCGCGAATATCCTGCTGGAGCTGTTCGTTCTGCGCCTGTAGCTGTGCCTGCAGCTTCGCCAGGGATAGTTGATTTTGAATGCGAGCTAAGACTTCTGCTTGTTGAAAGGGTTTGGTAATATAGTCTACCCCGCCCAGGGTGAGCCCTTGTACCTTATCGAGGGTATCTGAGCGGGCTGTCATAAAGATGATCGGAATATTTTGAGTCGTGGCAGAGGCTTTGAGGCGGCGGCAGGTTTCAAACCCATCAATGCCTGGCATCACGACATCCAATAAAATTAGAACCGGAGAGGCTTTTTGTAGCTGTTGAATGGCTTTCTCGCCAGTTTTAGCGATCAGAACCTCGAAGCCAGCGGCAATTAAGAAATCGGATAGAACCTTAATGTTAGTGGGTTGATCATCAACAATAAAGATTTGCTCTTTTTTATGGGTTGACATCACTTATAACTACGCTTTGATTCAGACTATATTGAGAGGAAATCATTGGGTTTTCGGTGGCATGATCGATAGGGTTGTTTGATTTCCTACGGGCTCCCTTGCTCATTTTGCTGCGATCTTAATTCGAATATATCGGGTTTAGACCTATCGAGTTCAGATACATCCCGGGTAATTAACTCTAAAACTGACTCATATTCGAAAGTATCAGCCAGATTAAGAACCTTATTTACAAAGGTTTCATAGTTTGGGCTCAGCTGCCTTAATTGCAGGGCTGCCTGTTTGATGCCTTCAATATGGCCAATCTCAGCGGCTGCTCGCAGGGGGTCAAGGTCTTTGAGCGCAGGCATGTAATCGATATCTGCGGCTGGCTGAGCGGGGTTTGGGCCGGGGGTAGAGCCGGAGACGTCAGGCTGCGAGCGATACACCCATTCAAGGGTTAGAGCCTGTTGAAGTTGCTCGAATAAGGTCTCTGCTGCAATCGGTTTGGGAAGAAACCCGTTGCAGCCTGCGGCCTGACTTTTCTGTCGGTCAAACTGGAAGACGCTGGCGGAGGTGGCAATAATCGGGGTTGATTGAAACGCGGGTAGGGCTCTCAATTGACGGGTCATCTCAAAGCCATCCATCACGGGCATGACTAGATCGGTAATAATCAAGTCAGGCGCTGCCGAGATCGCTTTTTTGAGGCCGTCAGCTCCATTTTCGGCTTCGAGCAGTTCAAACCCGAGGGGGGCTAGTAGCTGGGTGATCACCGAGCGGTTTTGCCAATGGTCATCGACCACGAGGAGGGTTCGTTGTCGGCCCTGATACCCTTGAATTTGACGGATCCTGGGGTCGGGGTCGGGGCGCTGTGAGTTGGGAGACTCTGGCACCGTCAGCTCAAACCAAAAGCGGCTTCCCTGACCGGGTTGGCTATCGACCTGGATTTCGCTGCCCATCATCTGCACAAGCTTTTGGCTAATGGCCAAACCCAGGCCGGTGCCTTCGATTTTGCGATCGCGATCACCCGCCTGCTCAAAGGGCAAAAAGATAGTCTCGAGCTGCGCTGGGGGAATGCCGATGCCCGTATCTTCGATCTCGAAGCGGAGTCTCCCCTGTTGGGCCCCGACCTTAAAGGTCACCCCCCCTTGATCTGTAAACTTGATTGCATTCCCCAATAAGTTGATCAAGACCTGTTGCAGGCGTTTTTCATCGGCATAGATGGCTTGTGGCAAGGGGGTGAGGGCCTGGTAGGTAAAGTCAATACCCTGCTGTTTGGCCTTAATCCGACCCAGCTCGCTCACCCCCAGTAGCAAGGACGACAGCTGGACCGCTGTGGGCGATAGGTCTAATTTTCGCGCCTCAATCTTGGCAATCTCTAAAATATCGTTGATCAGGGTGAGCAGGTGAGCGCCACATTTTTGCATAACCATAATCCCCTGTTGCTGCTGGGGGGTCAGTGTGAGGTCGCGCTGCAAAATTTGGGCGTAGCCAAGAATGCCATTTAGAGGGGTGCGCAGCTCGTGACTCATATTGGCCAGAAATTCACTCTTTGCCTGGTTAGCCGCATCAGCGGCTTCTTTGGCTGTTTGTAACTCAGCCGTGCGGTTTGCCACCCGAGTTTCTAAGGCTTCATTGTTTTTGGCTAATGCGGCCATCGAAGCCTTGACCTGCTGCGTCATCTGATTAAATGCCTGGGCCAAATTGTCAAGTTCGTGGATACCGTTTGCATTGACCGCTCTAGCCATGTCGCCAGAGTGGGGGGGAGATTGCGAGAGGGCTTGACTGGCCCGGTTTAACTGCAAAATCGGGCGGGCAATCCAGTGGGCCGTCAAGATGCCCAACCCGATTGCCGCAGCTAATGCCCCACAGCAGAGCCAAATTGTGGTGCGGGTGTTGGCATTAATTTGTGCCATAAAGTCGGCTTCGGGTACCATCACCACAATTAACCAATCGATGCCCCGACCGTCTTGAAACGGGGTTACCTGCAAAAACTGGCGCTCGCCCTCGATGTCGAACTCTAGCTGCGCAGGTTGAGCAATCTGCTCCAGCCCTCCAAATTGATCAAAGAGGGCTTGGGTAGCCTGTTGCACCCCGATCTCGCCGCTGTTAAAAGCTTGGACACGCTCTAGATCCTGGGTAGTCGAATTGACGAAAAACGGTTCTGGTATCGTTGAGGCTGCCACAATCTCGCCGGAGCGCTCGAGAATAAACACCTGACCTGAGTGGCCAATGTTGACCCCCCGCAAAAATTTACTCACCTCTGAGAGCAAGATATCGGTGCCCAATATACCGAGCAGCTGGCCTGCTTGATCATAAACCGGCTCGGCCAGGGTCAGCCCCAGTTGGCGATGGCTAAACATCGTGTAGGTTGGGCTCCAGGTCGTTTCCCCTGTCTCTACGGCTGCCTGATACCAGGGGCGGACCCGTGGGTCATAGTCCGGTTTGGCGCTCAGCTGCGTTGTCCGTCTACCCTGAGCATCTGCAACATAAGTATGGAAAGCATTCTGCGTGGTGCGATCGGCTACTTTAATCGTTAGCGTCCCATCTTGCTGTCGCCCCGCTCCGATATAGTTTCCTTGCTGGCTGCCAAATTGAATCGTATTGGCGACCTCAAAGGATTGAACTTGCTGCCAGAACACCCGCTGCACCGCTGGAAAATCTTGCAAATCAATCAGTTCTAGTTGGATGACATCTAGCACCCCCTGATTGATCATCTCAGGCATTGTC
>JBCCRZ010000230.1:0-8714 GCA_039200855.1 Cyanobacteria bacterium P01_D01_bin.44
CCAAAGGGGCCAACCTCAGCCAGTTGCAAACCTGCACGGTGACCCTCAGCAATGGCACATCAGCTCGGTGGATTTCGTGGGGTAAGCATTAAACCCACATCCAATACCTATCGTCCGCTGAGGCAAGTTTTTGGCCGGGGGTGATGCGATCGCAAACGCTTCGTCAGCTCAACGGCGAGGGATTATCGAGATTGGCTCGGGCGGGCCGATGGCCGGGGATGGCAACGGGCTCAAAGGTGAGTATTTCAACAATATCGGTTTCACTGGATCAACCCTGAATCGTACGGACGCCACCGTTAACTTTGATTGGGGGTCAGGGTCACCTGCCCCTCGATTGGGCCAATACATTCCAAACGACGATAGCCCTAGCAAGTTTTATTAATATGCCGTGTAGGTATCTGAAAAAGCTTTACTGACTCTAAATAAATTAAGCCAATAAATTTCTTTGTTGGCGTTATTATGATGGACAGCTGTACGCCTTTGCCGTCTAAAACTGTGCGTCTAAAGCTGTGCGTCTGAATCGTGCATCTCGTCTAAAGCTGTGCATCTAAAGCTGTGCATCTAAGTGGTTCAGCATAATCATTCATAGGGTACGAACAAGAGGTTTGCTCTGTCCGTATAGGCTCCCAAACCTCGAATCCTTTCTCAGCATCCGGTTTTTCAGTTCTAAGGTATCCCTGTTGATTGACTAACAAAAGTTCTAAAATCTACGATTTAGGTTGTTTCGGCTAGCGACTGGAAGCCACTTCGTGTCTACAACCGCCCAGCTAAAAGTTTTGTCAGTTAGCCGGGGTGTCCCTGTTAGAAATTTTTACTAGAAGCAAGCTGTTGGTTGGTGGTGGACGCGTCACAACGTCTTACTAAACTTTGCTGCTTGGGAAATACCTTGATGCTGCGAGTTTACGCAGGTGCATTTTGTATTGGATGAGCTTGCTATGGCAAGCTCCGTGCTCTGTAAGTTCTCCCTCTTTCTATTTTTGACAAATTAAGCGGGCTCAACGCCTGGCGATGTTTCTTTGATTGACGTGGGCTGTTAGTCGAGAAGCTTTCCCATGGCTGAAATTAAAATCTATATACGAGAGCACTATGAATGTTGTCGAGAGAACAACCCATATTGATGGGCAAAATCAGTCCGAATCAGGTCAACCTTTGCCCATATATGGGTTGGAAAATATCCATCAAGCTGGTCAGTCTCTCCCGACTCAGTTAGCTTTTGTAGATACTAGTTTGCCAGACCTAGAAACGCTTATCCAGGGCATTCAGGCTGATCAGATAATCTTGATCACACCCGAGGAAGATGGACTTGAGGTGATTGCCGATAGGTTGTTTGGGTATCACGACCTGGCGTCGGTGCATATCTTTAGCCACGGGCGTACAGGTGAAATTAACCTAGGCAATGCCACGCTCAATCATGACAGCCTAAATGAGTATGGGGGAACCTTACAACGCTGGGGGGACGCTCTGGCTCCTCTCGGGGATTTGATGCTTTATGGTTGCAACGTCGGTGCCGATGGATCAGCCCTTTTGCAACAGGTGAGTACCCTGACGGGGGCTGATGTCGCCGCATCGAACAATTTGACAGGTCAGGGTGGGGATTGGATTCTGGAAACCACTGTCGGTAGCATAGAAGCTTCAGTGGCACTGAGTCAGCCCATCCAGGTGAGCTATGGCGGCACCTTGGCTGTTATTGGTGAAAGTGGGACCCTTACTGATTTTAATCAGGCGTGGACAACCGTTACCCTGCAGCAAAGTTACAACAATCCTGTCGTGGTGGCGGGTCCCCCTTCTAACCAGGGTGACAACCCTGCCACGGTGCGCGTCCGTAATGTCACCAACAACAGCTTTGAGATACGCATCGACGAATGGGAATATTTAGACGAAGCGCACATTGGCGAATCAGTGGGCTACCTGGTGGTTGAGGCTGGTACCCACACCCTGTCAGACGGCACGATCTTGCAAGCAGGCGGGGTGCAGACTGATCAAACCTGGCGTTCTGTTGACTTTGCAACGTCCTTTGAGACAGCGCCGCTGGTCTTTGCTCAAACCACTACCGAAATCGAAGCATCTGCTGTGGCTGAGCGGATTCGCAATCTGACTTCCTCTGGTTTTCAGGTGAGCCTACAGGAGGAAGAAGCCGCCGATCAGCTTCATCTGGATGAGACGGTGGGCTGGATTGCCATAGCGCCTGGCAGTGGCAACTTTGGAGCGTTGTCATATGTTGCGGATACTGTGTCCAGCAACCATCAGGGTGCGATCGCATCCTTCAATGGCACATTCGACAGTCCTGCCAATAACCCACCTGTCTTCTTGGCCCAGGCCAACACAGCCAACGGCGGCGACCCCTTTGCGCTGCGCTATCGAAGCTTAGACAGTACGGCGGCAAATCTGTTTTTAGAAGAAGAACAGTCCAGCGATAGTGAGACCTGGCACACGGTTGAAACGGTTGCCTATCTGGCTCTCGAGGCGGGTCTTTTAGAGACCACAGATCCATCTCAGCAAAAAATTGCCCATTGGACCTTTGATCAAACGCCTGTTAATGGGCAAACCCCTGATACCTCTGTTTTTGGCGAAAATCACCCAGGGGATTTAAGGAATGGCGTCGAGGGCGGTTCTGTGGGTGGAGACTTGGGCGGTATCGTCACGTTGGATGGTCAAGATGATTACATTGTCGTGGCCGATGCTGATGATATCAATTTAGATATCCACGCTAAGAGAACAGTCACAGCCTGGTTCAAGGTGGATAACAAAACACTCTTCTTGCCAAATGCGGTGGCTGAACGAAAGCAGGTGATTTATGAGGAAGGGGGTATTGGTAGGGGCCTGAATATTTACATCGAAAATGGCAGGCTTTACGTGGGTGGCTGGAATCAAGCCGAGAGTAATTGGAACGGCACCTACCTATCAACCAATGCAATTGAGTCGAATACCTGGCAACATGTGGCTCTGGTACTTGATGCAGCACCAGGCTCTACTGAGGTGCAAACCGATGTATTTTCGGCTTATTTAGATGGGGTGAAATTTGGCGAAGGACAAGGCTCACAGCTCTGGGCCCATCCAGGAGATATCGGGCTAGGCGCAGTCAATGTCGATACTCAATTCCATGATGGCGATCGGGTTGGCACGGGGGTTGAAACCTTTGGTGGCAGCCTTGCAGAGGTCTCCATTTACAATCAGGCTCTTAGTTCAGCAGACATCGCTGCGCAGGTGGGCTTAGTAGCTCAATGGAATTTTGAGGGAAGCAGTGGAACCCAAGCCGCTGATACTTCTCCAGCGGGTATGGACAATCCCGGTACGCTCATCAATGGTGCGACCTTTGAGGCCACCGGCACTAACCTGGGCGGCAGTGTTCGCTTTGATAATCCAGAAGACTATGTCGCCATTGAAGATACCGCAGACATCAACTTAGTGTCCCACGCCAAACGAACTATCTCGACATTTTTCAAAGCAGATGACATTGATGTCGCCGGTCAAAAGCAGGTGATTTATGAAGAAGGAGGGACTGGCAGAGGTCTGAATATTTACCTTGAGAATGGCAGCCTCTATGTAGGGGGGTGGAATCAGGCCGAAAGCAATTGGGATGGCACTTACCTATCGACGGATGTGATTGAGTCGAATACCTGGCACCATGTGGTCCTTGTTTTAGATGCAGAGCCGGACTCCACTGCGGTGCAACCCGGTGTATTTTCTGCCTACCTAGATGGTGTGAAATTTGGCGAAGGGGAAGGATCTCAGCTGTGGCCCCATCCAGGCGACACTGGGCTAGGCGCAGTTAACGTCGACACCCAATTCCAGGATGGTAATCAGGTTGGCACCGGGGTTGAAGGCCTGGTAGGTAATATTGCAGAGACGCAAATTTTTAATCGTGCCCTGAGTAGAGAAGAAATTCGAACGATATATGATAACCAACTCTCGATTGCAACAGAGACTATTGTCTCAGGGTTGGCTCAACCAGAGGCCATTGATTGGATCCCCAACACCGACAATTTCCTGATTGTTGAGAAAGCCGGTATCGTTAAAGTCTTCGAGAATGGGGCGCTACTGCCTACACCATTTATTGATATCTCAGATCAAGTCAATAATGATAAGTTCACCACGAGGGGGGTGACCGATATTGCCATACATCCAGACTTTGAGCAAAACCCGTATGTTTACTTGTTCTTTGCCTATGATCCGCCCGAGGTGTTTGATAATCTAGACCATCCTTTTGCGGGTCCTGATAAAAGCGGTGTGCGAGGGGCGAGGGTGATCAGAGTCACCGCAGATGCAAGCACTAACTACACGACCGCTGTCCCCAATAGTGAAGTTGTTTTGTTGGGGACAAATAGCACCTGGGACAATTATGACGGGTTTGTGAGCCCCTTTGGGGCCAATAGCCCAATCCGCAACAACCCATCGGGCATTCTACCGGATGGCACCAATCTTCAAGATTTCATCGCCGTTGAATCCAATTTTCATAACACCGGTTCTCTGGAGTTTGGCGCAGATGGCGCTCTTTACGTGAGCCTGGGAGATGGCTCAACGGCAATCCTGGATACGGGGGCATTCCGTTCTCAAGATGTGGATAATCTATCGGGTAAAGTCCTACGTATCGATCCGATTACTGGGAAGGGGCTACCCAATAATCCTTTCTTTGAGGGAGATCCCGATGCCAATCGGGCGAAAGTCTATCAGTATGGTCTAAGGAATCCTTTTCGGATTACGGTTCACCCAGAAACTGGGCAAATTTTCATTGGAGACACGGGGTGGAATACTTGGGAAGAAGTGAATACCGGAGAGGCGGGAGCCAACTTTGGCTGGCCCTATTATGAAGGAGCCACGGGAGAAAACTTACCCACAGAACAATTTGAAGATTTACCGCGCTCCCAGGCATTTTATGCTAATCCATCCCCCGTTGTGGCTCCCGTGGTTGCCCTAAACCATGTTAGCGACGGTGCACGGTCTGTCGTTTTGGGAGATTTTTATTTGGGTGACCTTTATCCCGAAGAATATCGCGATGATTTGTTCTTTGTGGATGCCACCACCAGCATTGTCCGGAATATCAGTTTTGATGCAACCGGGACTGTCGCGGCGGTAGATGTCTTTACCCAAGGCGCACAAACCGTTGCCCAGGTGATGATGAGCGAAGATGGTTATCTGTACTATGTTGATTTGGATGACGGTCTGGTGGGCCGCTGGACGTTTTCAATGGCGGCGGGGTAGCTGACTGTTAGGGGACAAGACTGTTAGGGCGCAAGACTACTAGGGGGCAAGATAGCCCCGGCTGAGAAATGGGGCGTCTACAACGGTAGCGCTGGCCTCTCCCACTTGTACGGTGATACCCGCGCCACCTGCTTTGGTGCGAATGTAGCCCAGGCCGATAGGCCCATCAGGGGTGTCGGTGATGCTGGTCAGGCGACCCACTTTGTCGCCATTGTGAGTAATGGGGCTACCGACAGGGACGATCGCATCCAGCTTTAAACCCCAAAGTTGTTTCTTGACCCCCTGGTAGGTATTCAATCGCGCAATGGTTTCTTGACCGATGTAGCATCCCTTCTCAAAGGAAATGGTGTGCCATAGCCCGGCCTCGAGTGGGTTGTCGTCTTCGGTGAGTTCCTGACCGGGGAGGGGGCGGCCTTGCTCAATCCTGAGGCGTTCCCAATCTGAGGTCTCTAAAACGGCTGCTCCAGCGTTAGTCAGGGTCTGCCAGACGGCTAAAGCGTTTTCTTTAGAGCCCATTAGGGTGTACCCCGGTAGGCCCAGACCGCAGCCTAGGGCTACTTTGACCGGAGCCTCCATCAGGGGGACCTCGGTGTGTTGGTCGGGGCTGGTTAGAGCACTCATTTGATTGGCTATGCCAAGCTGTGCAAGGACTTCAGCAGCCTTCGGCCCAATCAATCTAAAGGCAAAGGTCTGAGCAGTGACATCTTCTAACCGGACTTTATCGGCAAAGAAGATGTAGCGATCCATCCAGTCGATTAACTGGGTTTGTTGCCCTGGCGAGGTCAGTAGCAGCACTGACTCAGGATCAACATAGGCGCTCACCAGATCAAGGGTGCGTGCGGTTGAGTTCACAAAAACCGTCTCGCACCCCTGACCCGGTTGCAAACTTTGGAAATCGTTGGTGGTTTGATTGTGCAGAAACTGAATCCGGTCGGCGTCTGACACCTGCACCTGCCCCCAGTCGCTGCAATCAGCTACGGCGACCTGATGATGCGCAGCCTCGTAAGCGTTTGTCATAACTCTCTAGTCGTCCGTCGATGTTCAATAGCTGGGTTTGCTGGTGAGTTCGCTGCGCTGGTGAGTTCGCTGCGCTGGTTGGGGTCGCTGCGCTTGGTAAGTCAGTAACCTGTTTCACCACCCTCTATCCACTCACCCACTCACCCCGTCTAACCGAAATTTTAAGCTTGACGCACTTAAAATTTTAAGCTTGACGCACTTATTAGTCACAGTTGCGATCATTGACCTCACCGTTGGGCATCACGGTATTACACATAATGGCTTTTGACCAGTTAGCACCGCGTAGGTTTGCGCCAGTCAGGTCCGCTTCGCGTAAGTCGGCGCTACCGATGACAGCAGCGGTGAGTTCGGCGTTGGTCAGGTCAACCCCACGAAAATTGGCGTCCTCTAGATTAGCCTGGGTGAGTACGGCTCCGCTCAGGTTAGCCCCAGCAAAGGTCGAGTTTTGGAGGCGGGCTCCATTGAGCTCAGCCCCGGCCAGGTTAGCGCCGCTGAGGTTAGCCTGCTTGAGCTCTGCCAGCATCAGGTTAGACTCTCGCAAATCGGTATTGCTCAGGTTAGCAGCGGTCAACTCTGCCACTTTGAGGTTGGCGTGATACAGGTCTTTGCCACTGAGGTCAGCCTCGGTCAAAATACACACCGGGCACTCATTCGTAGATAGCAGCATATCAATGTCGTCTTCGATGTAGGCCCAGCTGGGCAACGCGAAGCTAAATAGACCTATGAGCACGACACCGAGCGCAGCCAAAAGTTTAAATTTCATCGTTCCCCTGTTGAAAACACTCACGCTATTCATTGTCCCACTCGATTGAAGATCTCACAGGGGTATTTCTAGATTTGGTGCTTTGGCCGAGGGAAGCAATGGATGACATAATCCTCACCATTTTTGAGGAGGACTATGCCAGATCGGTGCGATCGCACCGATCTGTCCATTCTGAAGGGGACTGTCAGTCTTCATGGGTTAAGGTTGCTGTTAATTTGTGCAGACAGATTACCTGTCTGGATGATCTCGCGCTGGGGTGCAGCCACGCTCTTTTCGCGACCCTAGAACCGTGTATGAATCTTTTGCAATTTCTGAGTGCTAAGTCCAAGCATCCCCTTGGAGGCCGCTATCAAATTATCGAACCCCTCGGGCAAGGTGGTTTTGGTCACACGTTTCTGGCGGCTGATCTCCATCTGCCCGATCAACCTCGCTGTGTCATCAAGCAGCTCAAACCTCATTTACAAGATGCCGAAAGCTTAAAGACGGCAAGACGTTTATTTGATACAGAAGCACGAGTCCTCTATCGCCTCGGAGAGCATCCCCAAATTCCGCGACTGCTAGCTCACTTTGAAGATAATCAAGAATTTTATCTGGCCCAAGAATTAATTGAGGGAAATTCCCTGGCTGATCTAATCCAGCCTGGACAGCGGTGGCCTGAGGCCAGGGTTCTCTTGATGCTGAGCAATATTCTGACGCCCCTGGCTTTTGTCCATGGGCAAGGGGTTATTCATCGAGATTTAAAGCCGGCTAACCTGATCCGGCAGCAGGTGGATGGCAGCATTGTGCTGATTGACTTTGGGGCGGTTAAGCAGGTCAGTGACCAGCGCACCGATGCCAGTGGCGGCGCAACTCGAACGATTTCGATCGGCACCCAGGGCTATATGCCCAATGAGCAGCTAGCCGGAAATCCGTGGTTTAGCAGCGATATCTTTGCCGTGGGTATGATCTGTCTCCAGGCATTGACGGGCACGGCTCCCCACTTGTTCAAGCGAGACCCGCGCACCAGTGAGATTCTTTGGCAGTCGCCAGATTTGGCAATCAGCGATGCTTTTGAGGCAGTGTTGTCTCGCATGGTGCGCTATGATTTTCGCGATCGCTACTCCACTGCGGCCGATGCGCTAGGAGCACTGCAAGCGTTACCGGGTGCGCCTGTAACCGATGCGTCTGGTATCCTAGCTACATCCACAGACTTACCAACCGATCTACCCACCCAGATTGCCGCCCCAGCTGCACCGTTTTCTGAAATCCTCCCATCCCAAGCAAAGGGAGTTGAAGCTAAGACTGGGGAAGTGCCTGAGGGAGTGGATATTGGGACTAAGGTGTTGGCCAAGTCTAAGCCCGATACTGCTAAGACTGGACCCTCTAAGTCTGCACCCTTGTTAGCCAAGACCCTGGCTGTTGCTAAGCTGGGGCTACCGACCTTAACAAAATCAGTACAAACTGCCTCAAAAACGTTGGTTGCGGCTATTCCAGACCAGTTCCAACCCGCCCAACCCAGACGATGGTCTATCATCGGGCTTGGCATCTTGGCCATGCTCATGCTAGGCCCCATCCGGGGTTGGCTATCGCCGTCTGGGCCCGCTCTGATTGAAGCATCCGCCCCGCCTGTAGGGGCGACATCTCTAACAACGCCTGCTGAGTCAATGTCTGCTGAGTCAACACCAGCTGAGTCAACACCAGCTGAGTCAACACCAGCTGAGTCAATGCCTGCTGAGTCAACACCAGCTGAACCAAC
>JBCCRZ010000231.1:0-8682 GCA_039200855.1 Cyanobacteria bacterium P01_D01_bin.44
CTCATGGCGGATGTGGATGCGGCTATCAGCCTTGAGGTAAGGTTTGAGATCGGTCTTAACGGCCTGGATAATCTGACGAGCCATCTCTCGACTGCGTAGCCCTGGCTCAAAGGAGTCGGTGATGGAGTAGTAAAAGGTGGTGATGCCTGCTGAGAGCAGTGTCCGATCATTCTCAGCTAAGGCAATCTCCAAGGGAAATGAAACCCCTGGGCGTGGACAAATCATGCGTTCAAAGGCGTCCCCATGGATATCCACAATGCCTGGCAACAAATGTAGACCTGTTGCAGAAACAGTCTGGTAGCCTGGCGGGGTAGACGCTGTTGCCACTGCTTCAAAACGCCCTTCGTCAACAAGAATGGTTGCCCCCTCTGACCAACCCTCCGGTGTGAGTACCTGGGCTCCTTGGATTGCCAATTTTTGCGCCATGTCTTTAATCCAAAATTCACTTGACAAGCCGAAAATTCAAAATTTTGTCTCTGTTATGTTGGCTGCTATCTAACAAAACGAAAGGGTGGGTTTAGGCGGAAAAGCTATCTCGAAAGATATCGGCAAGCCTTAACCCACCCTACAAACATTTTTAATCTCCAATTCACCACCTCACCACCTCACCACTCACCACTCACCACTCACCATCTCACTCTTCTGGCAAAACAAACTGGGGCTCAAACCAAAACACCTGGGGATCGGATGGATCAATAGTTGCCTTGAGCCAATGCACGTCTGGAGATCCAAAGGTTTCAACCCGAGTGAAGTTTAGAAATCGCGGTGGGGTAGGGGTGTTTGCTTCCCAGGTGGGCAGGGGTTTGTCGATGCGAAAGTAGTGGGTGTCGCCATGGACCAGCACCACAGGGTTCGGGTAGTCTGTCAGTTCCGTCTCTAATGCCGAAATAAAATCATTGAAGCCAGTGCGATCGCTTGGGGGTTTTTCAAACCCCGGATTCGCCTGGATAACCAGCATGATTCCCTTGAGGTTGTTGTCCTTAGCGAAGTCAAAAGCATCTCGTAGCCAAGCCCAATTGGCGGCATTGCGGGTTGTGTACTCGGCGTCGTTGGCGAGGGTGCGCCCCAGGTTGTTGTTGCTGCCCACAATGTGCAGACCCACAAAGAGAATTCCATGATGCTGCCAGCGGACATTTTCAGGGAACCGGGCATATTGAGGATCATTGCTCTGGCGCTCTAGAGTCATGGGCTGTTGGCCTAAACTTTTATCGCCAGCGGCAAACAGCTGCCGCACGACTTGCAAACGCTCTAGGGGGTCGTAGGCTCCATTATTCGCGCGATGGCAATCGGTCCAATCGTTATCACCAAAGATATAGACAAACGCAGGGCGAAACTGATTAAACAGGGCCTTACG
The DNA here is from genome assembly GCA_039200855.1 of Cyanobacteria bacterium P01_D01_bin.44. Lineage (GTDB taxonomy): Bacteria > Cyanobacteriota > Cyanobacteriia > Phormidesmidales > Phormidesmidaceae > SIO4C1. Next base: position 1,355 of record JBCCRZ010000231.1, read on the forward strand.
GTCCTGAAACATGTCATCACTGCACAAACTTGACCCGCTTTTGAAATCACCGTCATGAATCACAAAGGCAGCTTCGCTCTGGTTGACCTGCTCAATCAGGCGTTGAAATGGGAGACTTTGTTCGTCGTCATAGGGCAGGTCGCCCATCAAGGCTACCTCAAAGGGGGGCAACGCTTCGGCAGGGGTGGGAGACTGGGCAGCCACCCGGTGTATCAGCAGATTAAAGCCGATTAAAAGCACCATCAGTAGACTGATTAATCCGTAGCGATAAGCCATAAGTTCTGAGCAGTTGCAATAGATATCCCTGAAAATCTGCCTCACATTATCTCAGAAGACTGGCCTCTACAACGTTTTGCAGATATCATTTCGCACTCAACTGCCAGGCCCCGTCCCAGGTTGCTTCGGGGGGGTGTTGCCGTAGCTGCTGGCATCGTTGGAGCTGGTACATCGCAGCTGGGTCATCTGGTGTATCAGTCAGCAGCTTCTGGAACGTATCAATGGCGGGTTGAAAGGCTTGTTGTCGATAATACTTGCGTCCTTGGTGGTACAGATTTATCCGATGTCGCTGCTCGTCGGTGAGGGGCTGCGATCGCAACCCCAGCACTTGGTAAATATTGACGGGTTGAGTCTTGCCTTTGACGCAAACATAGTCTAACTCGCGGACCCAGATATTCTCTTTGCAAAGCTGGTAAGTGTTTTCACTAATGATGATGGAGCATCCATAGAGTTTAGTCGCACCCTCAAGGCGAGAAGTCAGGTTAACCCCATCGCCGATAGCGGTAAAGTCCATGCGTTTGCTAGACCCCATGTTGCCAGTAATCACATCGTCGGAGTTGATGCCAATGCCGATATCGATGGTGGGTTTGTTGCGCCGACGCTGTTGCACATTAAATCGTACCAGCTGGCGCTCCATTTCTAGGGCTGTTTCAACCGCCCGCTGGGCGTGATCGGCTTGGGAGATGGGTGACCCAAACACCGCCATGATGGCATCCCCAATAAATTTGTCTAAGGTGCCCCTGTGCTTAAAAATCACATCTACCATATTCTCAAAGTAGGCATTCAGCAGCTCGACAACTTCCTCGGCTTGCAGCTGCTCGGTTAAGGCCGTATATCCCCGAATATCTGCAAACAGAATCGACACAAACTGACGTGCTCCGCCGAGGGTCGTGGTCCCGCTTTGGAGCAGCTGTTCGGCCAGATCTTGACTCATGTAACGATACATGGTTTCTCTAAGGGTTTCACTTTCTCTCAAGGCCGCTTCTGTTTTTATCCGTTCGGTAATGTCTTGCACTGTGCCCGTAATCCGATTGGGTTCGGTCTGGACTTGTTCGTTCACGATGCGCTCTGTCCCGTCGGGCATCACCAGACGATAATCAAAGGCATAGGGCTGGTGATGGGTCATGGCCTCAGCTCGAGCTTGCTCGACTCGCCCTCGATCCTGTGGATGGACGCGCTCTAGAAACAGAGATTGGCTGGGCGTCACCGATGTGGCCTGATAGCCCAGCAACGTATGCAGTTCGTCAGACCAACTTAAATGACCGGCTGAACGGGGGGTGTCTAAGGTCCAGTCCCAGTTACCGAGTTGGGCAATGCGCTGGGCGTTCGCGAGGCTGGCTTCACTACGGGCGAGGCTGGCCTCACTGTGCTGACGTTCGGTGACCACCACGGATAGCACTAACGCCGTTACGCTAATCACTGCGATGTAGGCTTGCAGCAATAAAATCGCCTCGTTTAAGTTGCCAGCCGTTTTGGTAATAAAGGGACCACCTCGATGGACCGCACCGATCACGGCAATCACCGAGACGAGAAAACTAGCGAAGGTGGCCCCCCTAAGCCCCAACCGCAACGCGGCCCACACCACAAATGGGAAAGGCAAGTATTCGAGGGGATAATGTGCGATCGCACTCTCCGTTTTTGACCCAAATACTACACCGCTGACGCTGATCAGTAGGCCCAAACATAAACATAGCTCCATCAACCAGGGCAGCTCAGTGCGAATCGCCTTAGTGGTCTGGCGGGAGTATCTCAGCTCAGCTACACCAATCAGTAACGCTGGCGTCAACACCAAAACCCCCATGCCATCGCCAAACCAGATCAAAACGGCATTTCTAAACAATTCGCCGGTTTCGAGCATCCCAGCCAGGTAACCGACCTGTGTGCTGTAGATGGCGTTGATCAAGGGCGTGACAATCACGCCCCAAAAGATAAACTTGACCAAATCAGGTAGCCGCCACTGTCGCAGATGCAGACCTCTAAAGCGGAGTACGTAGCTAGCGGCCAGGGCCTGCATGGCACCGCCAAAGCAGATAGCCAAAGCAATGCCCCAGGGTTGCCCGTCAATCAACGCGACCCAAAATGCTCCCAGGGCGACCCCGACCCAGAGCCGCTTGCCGTAGAGCAGCAGCGCGGCCAGCGCAATCCCGGCGGGGGGCCACAGTGGCGAGGCAGCCGCCTCAATATTTAGTGCTGCTGTGGAGAGTTGAGCGGTTAAAAAATAAAAAACCGCCAGAAAAATGACGCGCACCCAGTAGACTGAGTGCCGCTGATGCCCTTTGTCCATAGGTTGGTAGATGCGGTCAGTATGTTCCTACAATACCCAGCTTTGGGGGAAAGGCGAAGGGTGATGGGTGGTGGGTAGTGGGTAATGGGTAATGGGTCGTGGGTAATGGGTAATGGGTGGCGGGTCGTGGGTGGTGGGTGGTGAGAATTTAGGGGCGTCACGGCATGCGCCCAATGCAAGATATTCGCAATTCACCAATTACCAATCACCAATCACCAATTACCAATCACCAATTACCAATCACGCTTTCTATGCAATTCGCTGCCCTTGTCGTACTGCCATCGTCAACCTGGGTACTACCCCATCATCATGCACCGTAATGAAATCGGCTCGTTTGCCGACCTCTAAGCTGCCGCGATCGCACTCTAACCCGATCGCCCGAGCGGGGTTAATCGTAAATAAGCGCATGGCCTCATAGAGGGGCAGGGCCTGCTGCTGGGCGATCAAAAACATCGCCTGGAGCAGGCTCTGGGGCACATAGTCTGATGAGATAATATCTACCAGCCCTAGCTCCACCAGCGCCATGGCTGAGACATTGCCTGAGTGGGAGCCGCCCAGGACCAAATTGGGAGCCCCCATCAGTACCTGCAAGTCATGGGTGTGGGCTGCTTTTGCGGCCTCTAAAGTCGTGGGAAACTCGGCAATGCTGGCTCCCTCGGCGACGGCCTGCTGCACATGGTCAAGGGTAGTGTCGTCGTGGCTTGCGATCGCAATGTCTCGATGATTAGCCAGTTCTACCAGGGCCAGTCGATTGCGATCGGCATTTTGATGCTGGGCATCTAAACGTTCTTGGATAAAGGCTTCCATCTGGGTCTCAGTGACACCATGTTTGCCCATGTAATATTCTTTGTACTTTTCAAGCTGGCCAAATTGCCGCTGCCCCGGCGTGTGATCCATCAGCGACAGCAAGGAGAGTAAGGGATGCTCAGCAAACTGTTCTACCAGGTCATACACATGATCATAGCCCAGCTCACAGCGCAAATGCAGCCAGTGATCCACCGAGAACTTACCCGCCTGCTGTCGCTCGGTCAGGATGTCGATCATCGGCCCAAACATCGTCATCCGCATGGACGTGGGCGTAACATCCCCAATCGAAATCGCATCACACACCGTCGTCACCCCTGCCGATGCCAAATCTCGGTCGTGGTACGTCGCCGCCGCCGCCATCGGCCACCGCACCCCTGGGCGCGGCGACATACACCGCTCAAAGTTATCGGTATGCAATTCAACCAACCCTGGCAGTAAATAGTCGCCCTGACCGTCTTGGCCCTGTGTCACCTTTCCTGGCTGAATTTCAGCAATAATCCCATCGCGAACAATAACGGTCCCTAAAATCTCTTCATTGGGCAGTTGAAGACAGTAGTTAGTATAGATAGTTTCGTTCATTGCAAGCGGCTAGCTCCCTTAATCTCGTCACAAATAACTCCATCACAAGTAACTGATAACCCTTATCTCGCCCAAAACAGAGTGCCTTATGCTAACCACCAAAGTTTAAGAAACGGTTACAGACGCGCTCGCGGACTTCGTCGTCATGAAAAATACCAATTAACGCACAGCCTTGTTGCTTACGTTGCTCAATCAGGCCAATAACAACCTCTCGATTGGCGGCATCCAAAGCAGAGGTGGGCTCATCCAGGAGCAAAATCGGATAGTCTACTGAAAAAGCACGAGCAATATTCACTCGCTGCTTTTCACCCCCCGAAAAGGTTGTCGGTGAAAGCGACCAGAGTCGCTCTGGCAGGTTGAGCAGCTTGAACAATTTTCGAATTTTGTCGTAGGCAACGTCAGTTTCAATGCCTAAATCCATCAGGGGCTCGGCGGCCACTCCAATGGCGGGCACTCGAGGAATCACTCTCAGAAACTGACTCACATAGCCAATGGTTTGCTGGCGAACTGCGATCAGCTCATGGGGTTGTAGCTGAGGCAAGTCAACCCAGTCGCCTCCATGGTTTATCCAAATTGAGCCGCTATCGACTCGGTAGTTGCCGTAAAGCGATCGCATAAAGGTTGATTTTCCTGAACCGGATGCGCCCGAAAGCGCCACGCATTCTCCCGTCTTGACGGTGAGGGAAACCTCTTCTAAGACTGACAGGTGGATGCCACCCTGATTATGGAGGGTGAAGCCTTTGACGAGGTTGGCGGCGTGCAGGAGGGTATCGGGGGAGAGGGTGGGTGGTGGGTAGTGGGTGGTGGGTAGTGGGTGGTGGGTAGTGAGTAATGGGTAATGGGTGATGGGTGACGGGTGATGGGTAGTCATCGTGAATATGGATAAACTTGTAGATACTATGCCTGGTGCCCGCCCTGCGGCATTGGAGGGCAATCAATCAGGATTGTTCTCAAAGGTTGACAATGGCTAGTGAAAAGCCGTCATAACCTTTGCTGCCGACGTTTAACCTCTATGGCACCAGCGTCGCACTCACCAACTGCTGCGTGTACGGATGCTGCGGATCGTCAAGCACCTGGTCAGTTAGTCCTGACTCAACCACCTGGCCGTTTTGCATCACCATCAGTCGATGGGCGAGCAATCTGACGACACCGATGTCGTGGGTGACGAGAATGACGCTGAGATGCAGGGTGCGTACCAAAGATCTTATCAGGTCGAGGAGCTTGGCCTGCACAGAGACATCTAGCCCCCCTGTGGGCTCGTCCATGAGCACCAGTCTGGGGCGAGTCACGAGCACTCTGGCGAGCTGTAGCCGCTGCTGCATACCACCGGAGAAGGTACTGGGGAGAAAATCCATGCGATCGCACGGAATCTCAACCTGGGTCAGCCACTGGGTTGCTTTCTTGCGAATGTCACCATAGTGGCGTGCGCCCACGTCCAACAGCCGTTCGCCAATGTTAGCCCCCGCCGTTACGTTCAGCCTGAGCCCATCCCGTGGGTTTTGCTGCACAAAGCCCCACTCGGTTTTCATCAAGGCTCGGCGGCGCGCCTCTGGCAGCCTGGCCAGGTCAAGCGTGTCATCAGAGCGGCTGTGGTAAAGCACCTGACCGTTATCCATGGGCAAATGACCTGCGATCGCATTTAGCAACGTCGTCTTACCCGACCCTGATTCGCCAATAATGCCCAGTACCTGGGCAGGGTAGAGGTCGAAGGAGATGCGATCGCATGCAGTAATGCGACCATAGTTTTTAGTGAGTTCTTTAACCGTTAAAAGGGGAGACATAAGGCGTGTTTCGTTCACAATAATCCGTATCCGAACAAATCCACATGCGGGTCCCCTCGTTGTCGATCACGACTTCGTCGAGGTAACTATCCGTCGCGCCGCAAAATTCACAGGGGTGGTCCCAGCTCTCGACGGTGAAAGGATGGTCTTGGAAATCCAGGCTTTTGACTTTGGTATAGGGAGGAACCGCATAGATTCTCTTTTCTCGCCCTGCACCGAAGAGCTGAAGGGCTGGACTCATGTTCAGTTTGGGATTGTCGAATTTGGGAATTGGGCTGGGGCGCATCATGTAGCGATTATTGACCATGACAGGGTAATCATAGGTGGTGGCAATGTGGCCAAACTGGGTGATGTCTTCGTAGAGCTTGACGTACATCGGCCCATAGTCCTCCAGGGCATGCATCTTGCGGGTTTCGACCTCTGAGGGCTCAATCCAACGTAGCGGCTCGGGGATAGGAACCTGATAGACCATAATTTGGCCTTCTTGCAGCGGTGTCTCAGGAATGCGATGTCGAGTTTGCAGCACCGTGGCAGCTTCAGTCTTTTCAGTGGTCTTGATGCCGCAGACCCGCTTGAAAAAACGGCGAATGTTAACCGCATTGGTGGTATCGTCGGCTCCTTGATCGATGACTTTGAGAGTATCGTTTTGACCAATGACTGATGCAGTCACCTGTATGCCGCCAGTGCCCCAACCATAGGACATGGGCATCTCTCGCGAACTAAAAGGGATCTGATGCCCCGGAATCGCCACAGCCTTTAGCAAAGCCCGCCGGATCGAACGCTTAGTTTGTTCATCCAGGTAGGCAAAATTAAACCCTGCTTCAGGAACAGTATCCTTTTCTGTAGAAAGCGACCCAACAGTTTCCATTAACGTATTTCCTCAGCAGCATTGTAAATATCTTTATGAATTTCTATTGTCCTATGTCCTAAAAGCTTTCAGAGCTGCTTGAACATTGTTTCTGGGGCATTGCTTACTTCCCCATCTCCCATCTTCTACCCACTACCCACTACCCACTACCCACTACCCACTACCGTTCGGCTGAGCGCTCACGTCGAAGCCCGACCCCATCTTCCCCATACCCCTCTGCCCCCTCTGCCTCCCCTGCTCCCCCTTCATATTCCTTGCGCAGCTTGCGAATCAAATTCAGCTCGGCTTGAAAGTCAATATAGTGGGGCAGCTTCAGGTGTTGTACAAACCCCTGGGCTTCGACATTGTCAGAGTGCATGAGAACAAATTCTTCATCCTGGGCAGGGCCTTTGATGTCTTCGTCAAATTCTTGCGATCGCAACGACCGATCCACCAGAGCCATCGCCATTGCCTTTCGTTCGTTATACCCAAACGTCAGCCCATAGCCCCGCGTAAACTGGGGTGCCAGCGCCTTAGAGCCCTTAAACTGGTTCACCATCTGCACCTCGGTCACGGTAATCTCACCAATTGTCACCTCAAACCCCAATTCCTCAGGACAAATCACCACCTCCACCGCCCCTACCCGAATCTCCCCAGCGAACGGATGACTGTTGCCATACCCCCGCTGCGACGAGTAAGCCAAACTGAGTAGAAACCCTTCATCCGCCCGAGCCAGATTCTGCAAACGCGCATC
>JBCCRZ010000232.1:0-8656 GCA_039200855.1 Cyanobacteria bacterium P01_D01_bin.44
ACACCACTGGTGCACCACCCACAGTCCCTTTGGATTTAAAAAATTTTTTAATGTTACGGTTCTGGTTTTTTGGGCTTGCGACTCTATGTCGCTAGCCGAAACACTTATAAAGTTTCTGTGCTGTCAAAATAGTTGCAAACCGGTCAGAGGATAGTCGGCAATCAGCATCTCATCAGCCATCGACTATTATCCATCCAGGCTTCTCCGGTTACCTCAATGGCTGTGCTGTAGATCAATCAGTAAGCTATTTTGATAACGCTCAAACGCTGACTATGCGCTGTCCATACTGCAAAAGTCGCTCAGTTTATGAACATGGTTTTAAGCAAAAGGGGCAGCAGCCCTATGTGTGTGATGCGTGTCAGCGGACATTTCGCAAACGGAGCTTCAAAGCGGTCTGGTTAGGCGGTCTGGTTGCCCTATTGGGGCTGTCACCGCTGGTGCTCGAGGGGGTGCTGCGGACCATGGTAGGCAAACCCGATGACGGGGAACCGGTAGATGCCATTGTAGTGCTTGGACGCGGCCCTAAAAACAATGGAGAAAGGGCTCTGGTTGCCGCCCAGCTGTGGGACAAAGGGCGAGCTTCTCAAATTTTTATCAGCGGGATGACCGATGCACCGGTAATGATGAAGCTGATTCAAGAAATGGGAGTTCCCAAAGACAAAATTCGCGGTGAGCGCTGTTCTCAAAGCACCTGGGAAAATGGTTTATTTTCAGAAATTTTGCTCTTACCCAACAAGACACGACGTATTTTGCTGGTTACAGATGAACCCCACATGGCCCGCTCAGCCATGGTCTTTCGCGGCTTTGGCTTTGAGGTGATACCCTATCCCATCCAGGCAAACTTTTCTCTCAGACAAATTTTACGTGAATCAGCTGGCCTAGTTGCCTACAGCACTTCAGGTAAACTGCGCCCGATGGAAGCTGATCAAGTTCGACGTGCTGAGGCAGAAGCCAACTACAAAATTAAAGACTGGAAATGTAGCTTGCCTAAGCAAAAATGAATTCATCTTTGTGGCATTACATCAGGGCCAGCAGGGTTGCGATCTCAGGCAGCAGCTGATTAAACGATTGCACCAGTTCGGTGGCCTTGGGCACCCCTGCCGAGGTCCCCTTTAATATTTTGATGGCCGTTTTAGCCATTTTCTTCAGCGGCCCCGCTTCCGGCTGCTGTGCTGCTTCTGCCAGCACCTGCACCTGCTCCAGGGCTTCAATTTTGTCATCCTCATCCAGTTCAGGGGCAGTTTCAATGGTGGTCTGTAGCTGCTGAAGCAGGGCCTTGAGGTCAGACTCCTCCGTGTCGCCAAGCTGGTTGATCGTTTGGGTCACCGTGCCACTGACCTCCCCCAGGGTAGAGCTCGTAATGTTTAAATTTTCACCCGCGGCGGCGAGGCCACTCACATTCCCCTGGACATCGCCGATTTGAATATTGCCTTTGCTCTGTGACATGACAAAGTCTCCTGTATTTTCATAGGTTTCAACATAAAATCTGGGTTGTTGAATGGCTTTCTCAAGCATCTCCCCCAGCTGGCGAATCTGCTCGTCTTTTTCAGCAACCCCTGCCAAGAGAGATTGCAAATCGCTATAGGGCAAATTGCTCAGCTGCCCATAGTTTTCAAAATACTGGGCACTTAATTGAGAGCGATCGACGCTTTCCGAGACCTTGGCCTGGAGTCGAATCTTTTCGTGTCCACGGCCCTCTAGGGCAATCACCTCAATGCCTGCCTCGGGATGCTGAGCCACCAACTGCTGCATTGCCATGGCCGCTGCGCTGGGGTCAATGCCCTGGTGGTGAAACAGATCAATGGTTTTATAGGTGGTGGCAACCCGATGAAAATCGAGATTTTGTTGTTGATAGAGATCTAAAGTTTTAATGATGGGGGCGATAAAATCTTCAAAGTCACCGGGTTGAAAAATCTCCTGGCGATTGTCAGGCTTGCGGCAGGGGTCAGGATCTTGCGGGCTGGGGAGCTGCATATACACATAGTCGCAGCGGATGCCGTTGAGCCGGGTATCGGTGGAGATGCCCCAGTTTTCGATAAACGCCCCCGTCAAAGTCACTCCGGTCAAATCAGCGCCGTAAAACTGGGCCTGGGCGAGTTTGGCATTATCCAGGTTGGCCCCTCTAAGATCGGTCTCGCTGAGATCTACGCCGATCAGGCTGGCCCCTTGCAAATCGGCCCCCACTAAATTGAGCCCCCGGAGGTTTAACCGATCATAGATTTGGCCTGTGCCTTGTTGGGTCACGACCAGCTTCCTAATTTGGGCATTGGCCAGATAGGTGCCCTCTACGCGGGCTTGGTTTAAATCCTGGGTCTGGTGCCAGCGGGTTTGCTTCAGATGAGCATCTCGCAAATCGGCCCGCTTGAGCCTGGCCTGGCTTAAATTAGCAGCGCTGAGATCGGCCTCTCGAAAGCGAGTCCCTCCAAGGGAGGAAAGTCTCACCGCTATTGCCTGGGTGAATAAATATTTGCGATCGCCCGCTAATGCCCGCGTGCTGATATACCAGCTCAAGCCAAAGGCTGCTGGCACAATCACCCCGCCTACCCCATAGGTAACCCACGGATTTGTCTGGAAAGATTGTGTATTCGCGAAGGTGCTTAATGCTTCAGAAATACCTGCGATAGCCCCCAACAAGGTGCTGACCCCAACCAGGGGAAAAGCCCACCGTCGAGACATCAACCGGGCTACAGTCACAGCCAATGCCCCCACTGACGTACCCGCCATGATGGCTGCGATGGCAGTTGACTGCAAAATAAGGGCAGTAATGGCTTCTCCGGTTTCTTCTTCAGCTGCCCAAAACACCATAATGATGGCGACGACAAACACGGTTGCAAATAGGCTAAGGGCTCTCCCCAGACCCCGACGCACGATTAACCCACCGCAACCGATTAAAATAACCAGGGTAATCAGGCTAGAAACCCGAAACACCAAGCGATTGTAGCTTTCTGGAACCTGTATGATTCCCAATAAGCCCCCAATCCAACCACTGGCATAGGCGATCATTAGCCCTGCGATCGCAGCCAGGCTGATGCAGAGCAGCCCAATACCCACAACCCAACGCCGTTGCTGGCCACTTTTCACATGGCTAAGATTGGCCCCGGTCAAAATCGCGTGGGAAAAATCTGCTCCCCGCAGGTCGCTATGACTGAGATCGGCCCCTGCCAAATTTTGCCCCTTAAAGGAGCGACCTTGCAAATTTTGATGGTCCAGTTGAAGTGTGGGTTGGGGCATGGTTACATTTTCATACCGAGTTGCAGACCTCGACAGCCAAATACCTCAACAGCCAAACAGGTCACATAGGCGTGTCAAAATATCGCCAAGCCCGGCAATGATTTCGGTGATGTTCTCTTCGTAGGTGACCAGACAATCCCCGGTGAAGGCATCAAATTCATAGTTGTCAACGGTTGGGGGGATCACGTCGTCATTAGATTTGGGAAGACAAACGGCTGTTTGGGGGCCAGGTAAATTAAAGGCTGAGAAAAATGAACTTTGCTCAATGCCTAGCAATTCTAGGGATGAGGCAGCTGTGCGGCGTAGATCAAGATTGGCATTGTCGTCATCGACAATCGGTTGTAGGGCCGTGATCACCGCTGGGTTTGGCACCTCAGTAATCCCTAGACTGTAAGCAGCGGCTTTGCGAACGGCCAACCTGTCTGATTTTAAATCATCTAACAAAACCGGCACAGCAGGCTGACCTATTTTTCCTAAGGCAAAGGCGGCGCGGTGCCGCACATTAGCGTTGCGATGGTTGAGAGTCTGGTTTAGCGCTGCGATCGCAGGGGAGCCAATCTCCCCCAGGGCATAAGCAGCGCGTGAGTGAACCTCAGCATTGGGATCGGCTAATGCTGTGATCAACTCAGATACTGCTGGGCTGCCCAGGTTAATTAGGGCAGAGGCCGCGGTGTTGCGGGCATCAAATGCGTCGGCGAAGCCCCCAGGGATCTCCATGAGCTTGACCAAATCAGGAATGGCTGGGGCAGCCACAGGTCCCAGGTTACCCAGGGCCTTGGCAGCCTCTGAGCGAACAACCCAATCAGAATGGTTGAGCAGCCTGATCAGATCGGGTACCACAACATCTGTGTTGGCCCCGATCTTGCCCAGGGCCAGGGCCGCGCTCAGGCGGATGCCCCTGCCTGGACTCGGGCTCGGGTTCACCAAAATTGGATCAAGCTCCAGCTCAAAATCGGGCTCTAGGTCAAACTCCAGATCCGGCTCAAGATTCAGCTGAGGATCTGGTTCAAGCTCCAGCTCAAAATCGGGGCGAATCTGAAGCCCCGTTTGGATAATTGGTGATGACCCAGGCTGAACCAGGGGGGGCGGCTCAGGCTCAGCGAAGGTAGGCCGCTCAAATATCTCAAGCAGCGCTGGGACTGCGGCCTCGGCGTCTGGACCGATATTGCCCAGTGAGATTGCAGCGATACCCCGCAGGGAGGGGTCATCCAGAGCTGTGATTAAGACAGGTACCGCCGGTTTACCCATATTAGCCAGGGCTTTGAACACGTCAGCCTGGAGGGCCTGGTCTGACGACGGCATGAGCCGAGCCAGCAGAGGAGCTGCCTCCGCAGCATCCGGGCCAAGCAGACCTAACGCTTTAACCGCGTTATGCTGAACCGTTGCATTTCGCGATTTCAGCGCCTCTAACAGATCGGGAACCGTCGCCGCCCCAATATCAGCCAATGCCCTGCCCGCAGCCTGCCCGGTAGTGCTATCTCCCAACAAGTCTACTAGGGCTGGGGTCGCTGTTCTCGCTGCCGGGCCGATGTCTCCTAGTGCCTCTACTGCTGCAAAGCGGATATTGGCTGCACCGGACAATCGGGCAATCAAGTTTGGAACCGCTGCCTGGGCCCCTGGGCCAATCTGCCCTAGAGCTTGTGCAGCTTTGGGGGCTAACTGGGGGGCTCGCAGCGCCCTCCTCAGAGCCGGTACGGCTGGATAAGCCTCAGCCTCGAGTGAACCCAGAGCAGTGACCGCCGCTGATTTCACCATCGGGTCACGGTGACGCAGTGCCCCTAACAAGATCGACAAAGTATCAGCTCCCCCAATGGTGGCCAGTGCCTGGGGAATTTGGGCACGAAGGCTACTGTCAGCGGCATTTAACTCGGACTCTAACACCGGAATGGCGGCTTTGGCTTCGGGGCCCATCTCAATCAACGCCTCCAATGCCTGACTCTGATGCCCTGGCGGAGAAGATTGAAACAATCTGACTAAGAGCGGCACAGCTTCGCTGCCACAAGCGGTTAACGCGTCAAAGACAAAGTCAACCTGCCTAGGGTTGTTGAGTTCTCTGCCCAGTGTTCTGATTTCTTCATCGGTGCATAGAGCATCAAAAGGGGGATATGCCCTTGCGTTAGAGGGCGGATATTGATGACTTGCCAGAGCCCATTGAGGAGAGGCTAGCGTGATCAAAGACAGGGTAATTGTGAGGTTTCTCAGGCCTTTAGGGGCCAAACTCTTTAAGTCTAAATGAGGGATATTCACAGGACTTTCGATCTAAATCTACAGGAAGTTTCACGGGATTCATATGTCTACAGTACAAACAGGATTCTATTGTTCTATTATCTACAGTGCACGACAGAGCAATCCCTGATGGGTTTGTTTCTTCTGACCTGTAGACCTTAGCAACCAAACAGTGCACATAGACGGGTGAGAATATCGCCAAGCCCGGCCAGGGCAATGAACTCCTCATAGGTGACCAGACAGTCTCCTGTAAAGGCATCAAACTCATAGCTCTCGAAACCAATGCGGGGGCAGACCGCTGTTTGGGGGCCAAGCAAATTAAAGGCCAAGAAAAAGGAACTTTGCTCAACCCCGAGCAGCTCGAGGGCTGAGGCGGCAGTACGGCGTAGATCAAGATCGACGCTATCGTCATCAACCATCAATTGCAGAGCTGCGATCACCTCTTGGCTAGATACCTCAGCAATTCCTAGCCCATAGGCGGCAGCTTTGCGCACCGCCAGCGTGTCTGATTGCAAAGCTTTTAGCAACATCGGCACGGCGGGTTGACCTACCTTGCCGAGGGCAAAGGCGGCGCGTCGTCGCACATTGGCATCGGGGTGATTGAGGGTAGCACTCAGGTCTGCGATCGCAGGGCTACCAATCTCACCTAGAGCATATGCCGCACGCGAATGGATCGCAGCATCGGCATTCGCTAAAGCGATTATTAACTCAGGCACAGCTGGGCTACTGAGCTTGATTAAGGCCTCAGCCGCGATGTTGCGCGCACCAACAGCCGTGCCCCCATTGCCAGGTGTCCCCATCATTTCAACCAAATCCGGAATGGCCGGGGTTGCTAAAGGACCCAGGTTGCCCAGGGCACTGGCCGCCTCGGATCGAATCGCTAAGTCAGGATTGTTGAGCAGGGTCAGCAGAGACGGCACAATTTTCTCCGTGTCAGCCCCTATTTTCCCCAGGGCTAAAGCCATGCTCAGGCGGATGCGAGCGGCGGAGCTGAGGGGGGGGTTTACCCAAATCAGATCAATATCGGGCAAGTCAATATCGGGGTAAATGGGCGGAATGGGTCTGATCGGGGGGATGGGTCGAAGGATGGGTCCGGGTTGAACCGGCTCCGATGGGCGGGGCGCTGGTTCAGCCGGCTGGTCAAAAATCTCTTGCAGGGCTGGGATAGCTGCTTCGGCATCTGGGCCAATGTTTCCCAGTGCGATCGCAGCCAGTATCCGTACAGAAGGCTCCTCCAAAGCGGTGATTAAGACAGGAACGGCAGGTTTACCGATGTTAGAAAGCGCCCTGACTACTTCGTGACTCACTTCCTCATCAGACGACCCCATCAGCGACACCAGCAAAGGGACAGCTGCCGCCGCCTCTGGCCCAATACGACCCAGGACCTGGGTTGCCCTCAGTTGGACGGTTAGATCAGCCGTTTTCAGTGCCGCCACCAGATCAGGCACGGTCGCCGCCCCGATACTGGCCAGGGCATCGACCACCAGATAGCCCACAGCCTCGTCTGCCAGCAGATCGGCCAGCGGAGAACTGGCTGAAGCCGCAGCCGGGCCAATGCCGGTCAGAGCATCCACTGCATAAAAGCGGAGCGCTGGATCACCGAGCGCGTCGATCAGATAGGGCGTTGCCGCCGCCGCCTCTGGCCCAAAGTATCGCAGAGCATCGACAGCCCCCTTACGAATTTCCGCCGTGGGATGCTGCAACGCTTGAATCAATGGCGGTACAGCGGCTATGCCAATTTGGCTCAATGAACTCGCCGCAGTCATGCTCACGAAGAAATCACGGGACAACAATTCGAGCAAATCCGGAATTGCTGCCTGAGCCCCTGGACCAATATCCCCTAACGTATCAGCGGCATAGGGCTGCAACTCAGGATCTCGCAGGGCTTCTCTGAGGGCCGGGACAGCAGGCTGGGCATCGGCTCCGAGCAGTCCAAGGGCAGAGATAGCCCGGGCCTTTACCCTAGAATCAAGGTGACTCAGCGCACTCAGTAAGATTGACAAAACATCGGCCCCGCCAATTTTGGCGAGCGCGTAGGGGATTCGGGCGCTAAGGCTGTTGTCAGTAGAACTCAGCCCGGCTGCTAAGATTGGAATCGCTGCTTTGGCATCGGGACCTATCTCAATGAGTGCCTCCAGGGCCTGGCTTTGTTGCTCTGGCGAAGAAAATTGAAACAATCTTGCTAACATGGGTGCGGCTTCGCTCCCGCAGGCGGTCAGTGCATTGAATACAAATTCAACTTGTTCTGGCTCAACCTGTTCGGGATTGTTAAGTTCTCTAACCAGTGCCCTCATCTCTTCATCGGTGCAAAGGGCATCAAACGGGGGATAAGCATTGGCGTCCGTAGGCGGATATCGAAAACTTGCCAGAGCCAATTGGGGAGAGGCTAACGCGATTAAAGATATCGTAATCGTTAGTTTCTGTGAGAGCTTAGCAGCTAACCCTTTTAGGTTTAAATGGGGGGTAAACATACGGTTTAAAGCTTAATCTACAGGGGATTTCCTATAGTTCTATTGTCTACAGTGGAAAATAGACTAGCTTCAAATTGACTTGTTTCTTCAAATCTCTTGCCAGAAAAAATCCATTTTTTTACCGCAGGTTACAAAAACGGTAACAATTCTGCTGAGACGAGGGGTTTGTGTCAGATTAGAGACGTGTTTTCATCAAGATTTTGATCAAGAGGGGATATGAAACGAGTGGGTTTAGTACGACGATGGATGTTGCCATCAGCAGGGGTAGTGCTGGGTTTGACGGCACTCACGGTGGGGCTGATGAATACAGCCGCAGTTGCCCCGGTTGAGGCCCAGGAGCCGCTATCGAGGGTACTGACCGTCACCGGGCAGGGGAGTGAAAGCATTCCAGCCACGCTGGCCCAGGTCCAACTGGGCGTCGAAGCTCAAGGAGAGAATGCTGAGGCAGTCCAACAAGATATCGCCCAGCGATCGTCGGCGGTGATTGAGCTGTTGCGATCGCAAAATGTTGACAAACTCCAAACCACTGGCATTCGCCTCAACCCGCAGTACAACTATGACGACGATCGACCGCGCATTGTCGGGTATACCGGCTCTAACACCGTGAGTTTTCAGATGCCGACGGACCAGGTGGGGACGCTGTTGGACGATGCGATCGCAGCCGGGGTCAATCAGATCAACAACGTCAGCTTTGTCGCCGCTGACGAAGCCCTTGACGCTGCCCGTGA
>JBCCRZ010000233.1:0-8613 GCA_039200855.1 Cyanobacteria bacterium P01_D01_bin.44
CCCGTAAGCGCGATGGCAATCCCGGTCTGAAGACCCTTTGGCGGGGCTTCAGTAAGCTGAGTTATCTACTCGAAGGCGCTCAACTCGCCAATAAAGCTTAGTAACCATAGGCCTTACAGCGACTTGTGCATAATGGATAGCCTTGATAAGGGGGGCTGGGGGGGATCCCGGCAAGAAAGTCATACTGAAAATAATTTTGCCCGCCTACTTAGCATCCTGAATCTTGACACCTATCATCTGAACAACGCCCCCGTTCACCCGCCGCCAGTAACCTCTCAGGCTTAACGAAAAGACTCTACACGGTCGGTGTGCGACAGGATTTAGACTGCACTCATCTACTCCTCTGAGCGCCCCGTGGACTCACGGTCACGCTCGTATTGTCTGGTGAACGAAAAAGGGGGTAACCAAGATTCGCGTCGGATTGTCCAAAGTTCGTAAGTTGGCCTAAGTTGATCAGGTGCGTCCAGGGAGCCTAAGTGCACTTCGATTTCGTCTGCAGTACGTGAGTAAACAGACGATCCGCAGCGGGGGCAGAAGAACCGCCCGACGTAGTCGCGTGTTTCGCCCGTGATCGTCACCGCATTCTGCGGGAATACCGCAGAAGCGTGAAAAAGGGCACCATGATGCTTGCGGCAGTCGATACAGTGACAAAGGCCAACCCGGTATGGGAGTCCCGTCGCTACAATTCGGACGT
Organism: Cyanobacteria bacterium P01_D01_bin.44; assembly: GCA_039200855.1. Lineage (GTDB taxonomy): Bacteria > Cyanobacteriota > Cyanobacteriia > Phormidesmidales > Phormidesmidaceae > SIO4C1. Next base: position 695 of record JBCCRZ010000233.1, read on the forward strand.
TGCCGCACAAGCAACCGCCAGTGAATCGATCCATACTGCATCTCCTCTAAAATCAAGCAGTCGGAATGGTTACGTCGAGAAACTGCACCCCCTGCGAAGGCACTCAATTCTTTATCACTGTGATAAATTGAGAATGATAATCATTCTAATAGTCTCATCATCCGGATAAACTAACGTGAGCCAACCCAAAACGGATCTGTCCTATGGCGTTGTGATTGTCGGCGCGGGAGCCGCCGGTATCGGTTGTGGCGCTGTGCTCAAAGAGCTGGGTCTGGAGCGCTTTACCATTTTAGAACGACACCAGGTCGGAGCCTCCTTTAGCCGCTGGCCTGAGGAGATGCACCTCATCACGCCGTCATTTCCCAGCCATGGCTTTGGGCTGCTCGACCTGAACGCGGTGACCTTGAAGACCTCGCCTGCGATCGCATTTCGTCGAGAGCATGTCAGCGGCAAGCAGTATGCGTTTTATCTGCAAACGGTTGCCGACTACTATGAGTTACCGATTCAGACTGAGGTGGACGTGCAGAGCGTTGACCCCTTGCCCCAGGGAGGCTTTGCCCTACACACCAACGGCGGTGAAATATCTACCCAGTTTGTGATTTGGGCCGCCGGAGAATATCAATATCCCCATCTCAATCCCTTTCCAGGGGCAGAGCACTGCCTCCACAATACTCAGATTCGGTCGTGGGCCGATCTAGAGGGGGATGAATTCATCATTATCGGCGGCTATGAAAGCGGTATGGATGCAGCGGCGAATTTAGTCGCGCTGGGGAAGAAAGTCGGCGTGCTTGATCGCACCGGAGCCTGGGCGAATCCTGACCCCGACCCCAGCGTATCCCTATCGCCGTACACCCTACAGCGTCTAGAATTTGTCTATCGAACTGGTCGCCTGGATATGGTCGGTAACGCGCCCATTGAAGAGGTCAAGCCTATTTCCGGTGGCTACGCGGTCTACAGCGAATACCAGAAATGGGTCACGCCCCATCCCCCGATTCTCTGCACGGGTTTCAACACCAGTTTGAAACAGATTGCGCCCCTGTTCGACTGGTCTAAAGGCTATGCAGCACTCACTGAGAACGATGAATCCACTCTCACCCCAGGGCTCTTTGTGAGCGGTCCCTCCGTGCGACATGGCGACCTGATTTTTTGCTTTATTTATAAATTTCGCCAGCGGTTTGCCGTCATCGCCCATGCGATCGCCCAGCGCCTCGGTCTTGACCCCACCCCCCTCGACGCCTACCGCCAGGCCGGACTCTTTCTCGACGACCTCTCCTGCTGCAGCAACGACTGCATCTGTTAGCTGGGTGCAAGGTGTCTCCCCCTCTCCCCTTCTCCCCCTCTCCCCTTCTCCCCTTCTCCCCCTCTCTCCATGCCCACGGCTCCTCCCACCCAGCGCACCATAGTCCTCATCGGCAAAGAAAGTACCGGTAAATCTGCCCTAGCGGCGGCCCTCACCGGACAATGCCCCACCAGTACTAATATTCAGGGTTCAACGATTGCTTGCGATCGCTATCAGGCAGGCGACCATCTCTTGATCGACACCCCAGGCATTCTCTTTCGCTCCGACACTGCCACTACCCGAGCGGCCCTGGCCCAACTTCAGGCCCATGACACCATTGTGTTGTTGGTCAAAGCAACCCATATCGATGATGACCTGGCCGACCTGCTGCCGTTAGTTGCCGGGAAGCAAGGGTTAGTCGTAGTCACCTTTTGGGATAAGGTTATGCCCTCTGAGGTTAGCCAACAGGTCGTGGACCGTTGGCAACACACGGCCCAGGTGAGGTTTATTCCGGTGGATGCTCGCCATTTAAGCTCGGATCAGCGCCAACAGATTCTATTGGCACTCCAGACGCCGACCGTTTTTCCCAAACAGTGGTACCCGATCCCGGCGAGCTGGCACATTGAACCCCATCCCACCTGGCTAGAACATCCGCGCTGGGGCTGGTTGCTGGCTATGCTCTTGTTGTTGTTGCCTGCCGTCCTTGCTGTTGGCGTGGCCAATGGGGTGGCGGGGGTGCTGGATCCCCTCGTACAAGCTGGGTTAGATCCTCTGATTAAGGTTCTGTCTCAGACCCCATCGCTGCTAGAGGCGATTTTGATTGGCCGCTATGGCTTAGTCACGATGGGGCCGCTGTTGTTTGTCTGGGCGGTGCCTACGGTGATGCTGTATGCCCTGTTTTTAGGCGCATACAAGGCCAGCGGGCTGGTGGAACGCATTACCGTAGCACTGCATCCACTCCTGAGACCTTTCGGTCTATCCGGGCGAGATTTGGTGCGGGTAATTATGGGGTTTGGCTGCAATGTGCCCGCCGTGATCAGCACTCGCGCCTGTTCCAGGTGTTCCCGGCAGACCTGTGTGAGTGCGATCTCATTTGGTGCGGCCTGTTCCTACCAGTTTGGAGCCACCCTGGGGGTCTTCAGTGCGGCCAATTTGCCCGGTTTAGTCGTGCCCTATCTGGGCTATCTAACCCTGACCACCCTGATTTACACCCGCCTGAGTGCGCCCAGGGCCGCCCGTTCGGTCCACAATACATTGATGATCGAACAGCGTACCTTTTTGGAAATGCCCCGCTGGTCTACCATCTGGCGCGAAACCCAGGGCACCCTCTACCAGTTTTTTACCAACGCAATTCCCATCTTCTTGGTGATTACGGTGATCGCTTCGGTGTTGGACTGGTTTGGCCTGATCGCTCTTCTGGCCGGACGGATTAATCCCCTGATGGGGCTGTTTGATCTGCCCCCAGAGGCGGCTGTACCCGTCATTTTGGCCTCCATTCGCAAAGACGGATTGCTGCTTTTTGCCCAACCGGACACCCTGGCCAGACTCACACCCCTGCAAATCTTGACGGGTGTATACCTGGCCGGGGTGTTACTGCCCTGTCTGGTCACCGCACTCACCATCGCCCGTGAACAGTCGGTGCGATTTGCGATGGAGCTGATGGCCAGACAGGCGATCGCTGCGATCGTTTTTTCCCTGGTGCTGGCCTGGGGCGGCGCAGTTTTTGTAGCGTTCACCTGAATTGGCTATAATCCGCATCGGTTTCGATTTAACTCAAGTAGCGCTAAGGGATAAGAAACAAGCTGCTTTACCCATAACTTCCATCACCTCTGGGCCAGCCCCCCCTGAGATGGACTGAATAGGAATGCTACAAGAAAGAGCCCAAAGGCTACTAAAACGATGGCAGACCCCGAAGGAATATCTAGGTAGTAGCTCAAATATATTCCGGCAACACTGGCAAATGCACCCAGACAGCCGCCCAAAATCATCATCTGGTGTAGCTCTTTGACCAGCAGATAAGCCGTCATCCCAGGAGCCACCAGCATGGCAATTACAAGCAAAGCTCCCACGGTTTGCAAACTGGCGACTATCGTCAGGCTAATGGCGGTGACGATGCCGAGGTAATACCAGCGCACCCGCATGCCACCGGCCTGAGCCTCGACGGGGTCAAAGGTGTAAAACAACAACTCTTTGTAGAACAGCCAGACGCCGATCAAAATGGTCAATGTGATGCCGAAGGTGACCATTAGGTCGCCCCAGTTGACCCCCAGGATGTTGCCAAACAAAATGTGAATGACATCGATACGATTGGCTCCCGGCAGCACCGTCACCAGTGTTGTGCCGATCGCTAGAAACGATGCCAAAATCAACGCCATCAATGAATCCATCTTGAGCCGGGATTGCGACTCGATGCCCGCTAGCACGACGGCACTCCCCCCACCGCCACCAACGCCCCCACCGATAAGGGCAACCCCAGATGCACTGAATCAAGCACCCGAGAACTTATGCAGCAATGGACCACACCGGGGCATCGTAAGCTGCCAGCAGGTTGTCTTTCGTCATCACTTCATAGCGCGAACCCTGCGCGATTACCCGCTTGTTCAGCAATAACATTTGATCGTAGTGACCCAGAGTTTCACTGAGGTCATGGCTGATGACAAGCAAGGTTTTAGCTTGAGCCTTCAATTCTCTAAAAATCTCAAACATGATGGATTCCGTTTTTTGATCCACGGCGGCGAAGGGTTCATCCAGAAGCAGGAGTTCGGCTTCTTTAGCTAGCGCCCGGGCAAAAAATACCCGCTGCTGCTGTCCGCCGGATAGGTCGCTAATGCTGTGATTGCGGTACTCATACATGCCCACCCGCTCCAGTGCCGCCTTGACCCGCTCGCAAGATTGACGACTGGGCCAGTGAAACAGTCCGGTCTGCAAGGTGCAGCCCATCATGGCGACATTCCAGACAGTGACGGGATAGTCCCAATCGATTTGCGATCTCTGGGGCACATAGGCAACCTGCGAAAGCTGGTTTGTCAGGGGTTTTCCTTTCAGCAGAACTGTACCCGTGGCTGATCGAATCAGCCCTAGCATGGCTTGACTTGCTTGTTAAACTTTTCGAAAGAAAACTCTTTAATGGGATTTTTTCGCGACTAAATGCCTGATTAGGAGACTCCGATGCGTTTTTTCTTTCAGTCAAAGCCTCGTTTTGCAGGCACTTTCGCCTGTGGCAAGTTTGGCGGCCTCGTGACCGGCCTGGGGGGCACCTGTTCGGAGTTTGAGTAAGCTGCTCTGGTTTGGGTCAGGTGCTCTGAGATTCTCTCATTACTGGGAGTCAGCACCAAAGCATCTGACATGTGTTTTAGATTTGGCTGGATCTGCCGGATGAACTTCTGGCAGACGCGGCTCAGGGCATCTCGCACTGCGAGAATTACCGCCAAGCTAGATTGTTGATAACTGCGATCGCCAGTTTATAAGGTCTCAACGATCGCGATTGCCCCAAACAGCAAAAACAACCCGCCACTGAATCCAGTCAACCAACGTTCGGAAATTTTTCCGGCAATCAGCTTGCCACATACAACCGCGATCGCCGCGCAGATGCTATGTCCCAGGGTTGCACCTAAGACAACGCCAAGGGGCTGGTGAGTAGCGGCCAGGGTAATCGTGGCCAACTGCGTGCGATCGCCCCATTCGGCTATCAGGGTGAGGGCAAAGGCTCGAAAGGCGATTCTCGTTCCGAGACGCTGCGCGAACGCGGGAATCAATCCAAAGCTGTGAAAATCAGGCGACTGGGTTCGAATAGCCGCGCTAGCCGCCGCCTGTTCATCCCCCAAGCAACCGCTGGCATCCATCCGTGCTGCCTCGTAAAGCAACTTGCCCCCCAAGCCAATGAATAGCAGGGCAGCCGTCCACTTTACGGCCTGTATCGGTAGCAGCGACGCGACCTGGCCAATCAGTACCGACAGCACTGTCATGACAAACAACGCCGTCGTAACCCCAACAAATACCCAGCGGCGGGGGTGACGCATTGCCAGTAACGCGCCAATAAAAAATGTTTTGTCACCCAACTCAGACAGGGTAATCAATAACAACCCTGCGGTAAAACCCGTTAAAACGCTCATGCTCGGCTCCTAAATGGATAGTCGAGTGAGCATGACGAGAATCTGAGCAGACCTCACCAAGCCCACTCGAACTGTGGACTCAGTGAAGGTCTCGCTAACAAACGAAAAAGACTTTGCGTTTGCTGCCTAAGCCAGGCTCATCGCCAGCATGTTGACTCAGACAACGGGACGGGACATCCCAAAGCTACTCCCCTTCAATTGGCTTAGTGTATCACGACCCTACGATCAACGACTGCGTTTTCGATGCTGTTGGCCTGGGGAGGCGCAGTTTTTAGAGCATCTACCTGAAGCAGAGCCACGGCTTGTGAGCACCCCCACTGACCATTAGTCAAGTTACAATACCCCTAGACTATCGAGAGATATTCCCATTAATTGCAAACCTGATTCAACTTCTGCTGTTTCATCTCTCAAAAACCATACCCATCCAGCGCTTTCCCCAGCACCTGGTATAGAGGGGAGGGCATGATCCCGACCTGAGGCGACTGACTTAATCCATGCAGACTTGCGATCGCACTACCTAAGCAACGGCGAATACCCATGACTAGCAATCAGAAAGAATCCGCAGATCCATTAACTGGGGTAGCCGAAACCCTGATGATTACCCTGTATGCTCGCTACGTTGAGACTCAGCGCTCGGATAGCTTTTTTCAAGATCCTAAAGCAGTTGAAATTTTTGAGCGAACAAATTATGACTTTGAAAAATATGCCAAGGGCTGGGCTTCCCAACTGGGTGTTGTGGTTCTCGTGCAGGAATACGATCACATAACCCAACAATTCCTTAAGACTCATCCCAATGCCGTCGTAGTCAACCTGGGCTGCGGATTGTGTACTCGCTTTACCCGCCTGGATAGCGGCAGCGTGCGCTGGTACGACGTTGACTTTCCTGAGGTGATTGAGTTTCGCCAGAGGTTTTTTCAAGAAAATGATCGCTATCGGTTCATTCCAGCGTCAATTCTCAATTTTTCCTGGATCGATCAGATCCAGCGCTCTGCCGATCAACCCCTGCTGATCCTGATGGAAGGGGTGTCTCCTTATTTAAGTGAGGCAGAAAATCGATCGCTGATCCGGCAAATCCGCGATCGCCTGGCTCCCGCAGAATTTGTATTTGATGTGCTGAACCGCAAATCAGCAAACCGTACCGCTCGCCACGATACTGTCTCCAAAACAGACGCCGAATTCAAGTCAGGTATCGACAGCGGCAGAGAAGTAGAGACCTGGGCGGATGGCATTACCCTTAAAGACGAAGTTTACTACCTGGCTCAGTTTGCCAATTATCCCAAACGTCTGCCGCTTTGGGTGAGAACGCTGTCCTTTATCATGGTGCCCCTCTTCAAAAATTCGGGTCGAATTCTGTATTTAACGATTGACAAATCATGAATGCCCATAGAAACGGACTGCCCAAACAGTATAAACGGACTGCCCGAACAGTTGCCAATGACCATTTTGGGGTGGCTGAGTTCGGGGGTTACCTCCTCTTCCACCCGCCCAAGAATCCGACGCTGAGAAGACCCAGTAGGACATCCGGTTCAGGTACAGCAGCAGGTGAGGCCCCGAAGCCAAAGAAAATAACGCCGGGGTTAGTCCCCACTAGATCCCAAGAGCCATTGCTCAGGTCGTAGCGAGCAACCCCACCCAAACGCTGAACGGGCGTTGCAGGATCGTTGTCATCATCGATAAAGTTGACATTGCCAAAGAGAGCATCAAACCGGCCATCGGTATCGGTGTCAACCCCTGTCAACGCGGCAAAACCGCTAAATACGGCGCGATCATCTGCGGTTACAGCGCCCACCTCGCCGACGACAGCAGCGTCTCCTGTCTCTGGATCAAACTGAATTAAGGACTCAGTATCGAGGTCGATACCATAGAGGCTCTTATCGACCGACCCCAGACTAATCACAAAAGGGTTGGCTGTGCCCAGTTGAGTGCTGCGGGCATTGTCAATCGCATCACCAACCGCCTGAGATGAGCCCAGCGGAATGGCTAATCCCGTGGTTACGTCAATTTGATGAAGTTGTTGAGTATTGAAGCTCTCGTCAAAAGGCACAATAAACCCTCTACCATCCTCCAGGATGTCAAAACTGGTGGCACCTAGGTCAGTGGGTTCACCGATGGGGGTTTGGGTGGCAGAGTCTAGATCAATCTCCACCCGTTGGCCGCTAAATTGATAGCCTAACAGTCGCTGGTCAGCTGTCCCCGCTAAGGCTGACGGTAATCCACTGGTCTCAGGTGAAACGGGGGTGGCAATGCCTGTTGTTGAATCAACTGCAAACAAAAAGTTTTCACGGATATCATCATGGACATCTGGAACAGCCGGGGTCAAGCGTTGCCCTGTGGCTTAGAAAATAGCGGCTTCAGCTGATGGTGCTAGCAGCAATGTCCCTACCAGGGGAGCGTACGTCCAGCTAGCAATTCGGAAAAAAGATTTAGGCATGGAAGTTTCGACACGACTTGGAAGGTTATAGGAGTTACAACTCAAGGACAATAAGGGAGTCGAGATTGGAATAGCCAGATGTATTGGCCGTTAGTCG
>JBCCRZ010000234.1:0-8599 GCA_039200855.1 Cyanobacteria bacterium P01_D01_bin.44
TACGGTCAAAAAGCAGGTGGGCGAAAACGACGCGATCTTTGGGACGGTCACCTCAGCTGACGTGGCTGAGGCGATTCAAGAAGCCACCAATAAAGAAATTGACCGCCGCGACATCGAAGTGCCCGATATCAATAAGATTGGAGAATACAAGGTTGATGTGAAACTCCACAGCGAAGTCACCGCGACCATTAATCTCCGCGTCGCACCGCTATAGCGACCTCCCATCCTGTGCTGTCGGCATCGTCTATCGCATGCAAGGCGATGCCTTGCATGCGATAGACGCGATATATCGCGTCTATCCGACCAATCGTCAAAAAATAATAAAAACCGGGTCCGACTAGTCACTATATCTGGCACACTAGACACAGCAAAACGCTAAATCTAGCGTCCTTAACGATTAACTGGCCCTCCCGTACATATGTACTTATGATAGGGGTTAGGGCATTTCCTGGCTTCTATTTTTTTGGCGTTTTTGGGGCTTTGCGATCGCATGTCAGCCGAATTTAACTTTCAACCTGCGATGGATCGCCTGCCGCCCCAAAACATTGAGGCAGAGGAAGCCATTCTAGGCGGGGTGCTGCTTGACCCCGAAGCCATCGGGCGGGTAACCGAGATTCTAGTCCCCGAAGCCTTTTATATCGGTGCCCATCGTGAGATCTACCAGGCCGCGCTAGAGCTACAGCATCAAGGGCAGCCCACCGACCTGATGACCATCGGCTCCTGGCTAAAAGATAAGGGCGTGCTTGAGAAAATCGGGGGGCAGGCCAAGCTAGCTCAGCTGGTCGATCGCACCATCAGCGCCGCCAACATCGACCAGTACGGCAAACTGGTGATGGAAAAATACACCCGTCGTAAGCTGATCCAAATCGGCGGCGACATTGCCCAGTTTGGCTACGAAACCGATTTGGCCCTGGAGCAAGTCCTGGATCAGTCAGAGCAAAAGCTCTTCGGCATTACCCAAGATCGCCCCCAAAAAGGATTGACCGCCACCGCCGATATTTTGACCGATACCTTCTCTGATATCGAAGAGCGGTCACTTGGCATGGTGATGCCAGGGCTGTCCTGCGGGTTTTATGACCTCGATGCCATGACCCAAGGGTTCCAGCGGTCCGACCTGATTATTGCTGCGGGGCGGCCGGCGATGGGTAAATGCTTGAGTGCGCAGGCTGAGATTTTGCTAGCAGATGGGTCTGTAAATACCATTGAGGCTATCTACCAGCAGCGAAAGGCCAGTCTGCTAACCCTCAACCAGCGCTGGCGTTTTGAGCTGACCGAGCCGTCTGTTTTTGTGGACGATGGCATCAAGCCTGTCTTTAGGGTGACCACCCGTTTGGGACGGCAGCTTGAGACCACATTGACCCATCCCTATCTGACGATGCAAGGGTGGCAGCCCCTGTCTGCTCTGTCGGTAAGCGATCGCATTGCAGTGCCTAGACAATTACCCGTTTTCGGCAAGCAGCCTTTACCTGAGCATGAGGTTAAACTTTTAGCCTATTTTATTGGTGATGGTGGACTAACTGGGCAGTCTCCCCAATTCACCAATAAAAACCCACTGATGCAAACTGACTTTACCGAGGCAGTTCATCACTTCCCCACCATCAAGGTTCGGGTAGATACCAGCCAAGGGACTCGAACACCTTCCTTGATAGTGACGGCGGATACTGATCAGGTGGCAATGCGACGGCAAACCTTTGGGCAATGCCTAGATCAGCTAATGCAATCAATCAATATCAACGGTAGACAGCTAGCTAAGCAGTTGGAGATTAGTCCTTCTTTGGTAACGTTATGGCGTCAGGGTAATTGTGCTCCTGATCGAGATGTGTTTGAAGCCCTGTGTACAATCCTCAAGGTTCTACCCGAGCAATTGGCCCCCGATGGTTATGAATCGATTCGTTGGACTGGTAAGAACCCTGTCACCGCTTGGTTAGACAAGCTCAATCTGTGGCAGCGAAATGCCCATGAAAAAGTGATTCCTGATGTGGTCTTTACCCTTCCTAAAGTGCAGCTTGCGCTGTTCTTAAATCGGTTATTTGCAACTGATGGTTGGGCCTCATTACTCGCCAGTGGCCAAGCCCAGATCGGCTATGCCACCGTCAGTCGAAAATTAGCTCAGCAAATTCAGCATCTACTGTTGCGATTTGGGATCATTGCGGCTCTAAAGCATCGTCGAGTGAAATACAAATCAACTCGACGGGAGGCTTGGCAGTTGGATATTACCAATGCGATCTCACTATCTGCTTTCGTGGATGAAATCGGTATCTTCAGCAAAGAAACCGCTGTTCACCAAGTTGCAGCAGCAATCAAAACAAAGCAATATCACACCAACCGAGATCTGATTCCCGTTGAGGTTTGGGATACTTTGAAAGTTGCCAAAGGGCAAGAAAGCTGGGTGGGTCTGGCAAGACGAGCCGGGTTGGCAGGTGTGAGTAATATTCATGCAGGTAAACGAGCACTTAGTCGACCTCGCTTAGCCGCCCTTGCAGATACGCTAGACCATCAGCCTCTGCAAGACTTAGCCAATAGTGATATCTACTGGGATGAAATTGTTTCTATTGAATCGATCGGATCGCAGCAAGTTTACGATTTAACGATCCCAGGCACTCACAACTTTGTAGCCAATGATGTTTGTGTACACAACACTAGCTTTGTGCTCAATGTTGCTCGCAGTATTGCTGGGGGGCACAAACAACCCGTGGCTGTCTTTAGTTTGGAGATGTCCAAACAGCAGCTGGTCTATCGTCTACTCTCGTCTGAGGCCCAGATTGAGAGCGGGCGACTGCGCACCGGGCGGATCGCCCAGCATGAATGGGAGCCCCTGGGCCATGCCATCAGTTCACTATCACAGCTGCCCATCTTTATTGACGATACGCCTAACATTTCTGTAACGGAGATGCGCTCCAAGTGTCGACGCTTGCAGGCCGAAAACGGGGGGGCTCTGGGGCTAATTTTGATCGACTACCTCCAGCTGATGGAGGGCAGCAGCGATAACCGCGTGCAAGAACTCTCCAAAATTACCCGCTCACTCAAAGGTCTGGCGAGAGAACTCAATGTCCCAATTATCTCGCTCTCCCAGCTTAGCCGGGGAGTCGAATCGCGGACTAACAAACGCCCGATGATGTCTGATCTTCGTGAAAGTGGGAGCATTGAACAGGATGCGGATCTCATTATGATGCTCTATCGCGAAGAGTATTACGACCCTGATACTCCCGACCGAGGGATTGCTGAAGTGATCATCGCCAAACACCGGAATGGCCCGACGGGGACAGTCAAGCTGCTGTTTGAGCCCCAATTTACCCGCTTCCGCAATTTAGCTAGACCGGGTTAGCATGGGGGCTTTCTCATCGTCAATCGCTCGATTTGTCCAAAATATTCATCACTCAGAGTGAATCATTTTGTGGTGGACGTTTGAGTCAGCATCATGCCCAAAGAAAATGTATGCCGATGGTTATCTTTATCTTTTGCACTGACAACGGTGTTTGGCTAACCGATCGAGTTGCGCCCAAATATCTGCTCCAGTTAGATAAGGGCAATGCTCAAATTGTCTAACTGAAAATTGCCTAACTGACAGACTGAGGGAGTGTTTTGAGTAACTTGAGCCCCTGATCAACGTAGGCACGATGCTGACGATAGTAAAAACCAGGGGAGCTTTTGACTTTGATAATCATGCTTTCTAGTAGCTCACGAGCAGTGTTGAAATCATTTTGCCGAAGTCGGATTTTGGCCATCAGCAGGTAAGCTTCGGGATGGCTCCACGAGGCAAAATGGGTTTTGAAGTGTTCTGCGGCTGCGGTATAGTTCTCGAGTAAGACCAAAACACGTCCATAGGCCAAAGAGGCATCGCCATATTGAAACTCCGGATCGATTTTAAGCAGCTGGTCTAAGTGTTCATAAGCAATAGCAAACTCTTTTTGTGCCAGATTGAGCGATGCTATTTCCCAAAGGGCCTGACGATTTTTGGATTCCTTATCTAAGGTTTGCTGATAGGCAGCCAGGGCTTTGTCCCAATAGCCCATGTCTCGATAAAGATTACCAAGCCTCAGAAACTGTTGGGCTTTGCCAATATTTCTCGCCTCAGCTTCGAGCTGTTGTTGCTGTTGGCGCAAGACAATCCGGGTGCGATGTTGGCGGATAGCTGGCAAATGACGCGGTAGCCAGCGCACTACACAATAAAGCAATGCCCCTAAAACATTGAATATGATGATCGCAATACACCAGTTGGTGCGATTGTACTCATGTCGAGCACAGTCGTAAAACATCCAACCCCAGAGTGAAAAGGCCACACAGGCTAAGAAAATTTCCATAAGATGCAGATTATTTCCCTGTCTTTTGTTTAGGGAGGCGTTTCCTTGATAGAGCTCTGGCCACTTCGCTGAGGACATCTAATAGGAATATCCCTAAGGTCCAAAGTGCTGCATTACCTGCAGTCGTGTCCAACCGGACGGGTGCCTGCCATATGAACCTTCAAGGGGGCAGCTGAGTATTTCGAATACATAGTATTAATTTTTACAAGGTGTGATATTCGTAAACATACTTAATCATGCAAAAGGGCGATCGCAAGTCCTCCCGCGATCGCCTTTTGCATGATTAACTTTGCACTTTCAACTTTGAGCCTATCCGCCAATCCGCAGTAGCTCAACATCAAACAGCAGCGTTGCATTTGGCGGAATCACCCCACCCGCACCGCGAGCCCCATAGCCCAGCTCAGGGGGAATGATCAGTTTGCGGCGACCGCCCACCTGCATGGTGCCGACCCCTTCATCCCAGCCAGAGATTACCTGACCGACGCCAATGCGAAAGGAAAAGGGCTGGTTGCGATCGCGAGAGCTGTCAAATTTGGTGCCATCTTCGAGGGTGCCTGTATAGTGCACCACGACGGTTTGCCCGGTGGCGGGGACAGCGCCACTACCCTCCTCTAACTCGACATACTTCAACCCAGAGTCGGTTGTTACCACGTTTTCTTCAGTCATCTCAGCAGCATCCTCAGCCCCGTCTGCGGGCATATCATCTTCGGCGGGTAGCAAATCATCAGCCGTCTGAGCAACCAGCGTGCCTGGCTCAGCCACAGCACTTAAGTTAGAAGCGACTGCATCCTGCTCTGTACCCGTTATCTGGGCCACCAGTAGCACCACACAGCAAACCGCTAAAACGCCAAAGCTAATCAAAATTTCTTTCACAACGAGTCCTCCTAGCAGTTGGCCACATCCGGACCTGTTCCAGAGTCTAGTGTAAGGCTTTCGGGGCTCTACCAACGCTTATTTTCCAATTCTCGGAGCTGACGCTCAAGGCGGTCTAATCGGCCCCGTAACTCATCCATTTCCGCTTGCCGAGGGACGCCTAAATCTTGCATGATATTGCGGATCTGACGCTGCATTTGCTCTTCGATCGTCTTTTGATCCACATTAAACTGGGCCATGAAATCATCTACAAAACTTTTGGCTTGATCAGAGTTGATTTTGCCATCGCGCACCCATTCTTCACTGATTTGCCGCACCCGCTCGGCCACCAGCGATGTTGTGCCCACGCCAATCATCAACAGCTGCCGCAAAAAATTGGAGGTATCCATAGCCCACAAAGATTGCCTACGGGTTTATTCTGGCAAAATATGGACAACTTAGGAGGGCGGTTTACCGTATGAAACGTGGTTTGTTACGTCAGTTGGCAGTTGTACTGGTGTTAGTGCTAGTTTGCGCCATTAGCCTGAAGACTTTGGCCTCTGGAGCTGCCTATGCTGAAGAAGCATCTCCGATTGAGTTATATCCCGATATGGTAGTTGAGTGGCTCAAAATAAAAGTTGCGCCCGAAAATCGCAGTCTATATGTGGAAGTGGATGACAAAATTTGGACCCCAGCACTGGCCCAATATCCTGGCTTTTTGAATAAAGCCACCTGGTTAAATCCAGCCGATGACAGCGAAGTTATTTTTGTAATCTGCTGGGCCACCCGCGAGCAATGGAAGGCCATTCCGATAGAAGATCTCGAAGCGATTACCCAGGAATTTGATACGGCGTTTCCATTCGACTACGAAATGGCAGAAGAAAAGGAGTATCTTCCTCAGGAGCTTTGACAGTTATGCCGACCTGTCCCCAATGCAAACAGTCTGTCACTGCAGACGCTGTGTCCTGCCCTTACTGTCGTCTCGAACTCAAAGCCCACGGCCATCCCGGCATCCCCCTACACCGCGCAACGGCAAATACTTCCCTTTGCGATACCTGTACCTATCATCTAGATGACAGTTGCAACTTTCCCCAGCGGCCCACAGCCCAAACTTGCACCCTGTATCAAGATGCCAATGCGGTGGTGAGTTTGCCCCAAAAGCCGTCAGATGTTTATCACATCCCCTGGTGGCGTAAGTATACGAGCTGGATCGCCCTGGGAATCTTGATTGGGGTAAGTTTGTTGATAACTCTTGTTATAAATTAATCATCCGCCCGATAACCAAACTCAGCCAACTGCGATCGCGAATGCCGCCACTTAGGCTGCACTTTGACAAAGACTTCGAGATAAACTTTGCCCGCAATCAGCTTTTGCATTTGGGCTCGAGCCGCGCTGTTGACAGTTTTCATCATGCTGCCGCCCTTGCCAATGAGGATCCCTTTTTGGGAAGGGCGCTCCACATAAACCGTGGCCAGAATGTTGGTGATTTTTGGGGTTTCCTCCACCCGATCAATGGAAATCGCCACCGAGTGGGGCACCTCATCGCGCGTATGTAACAAAATCTGCTCCCGCAGCAGCTCACCCATGATGAACCGTTCTGGCTGATCGGTGACCAGGTCAGGGGGGTAGTAGTAAGGGCCCAATTCGAGCCGATCAATTAAGCACTGCTGTAGCGCCTCCAGTCCGTCGCCCGTTACCGCAGAAAATTTGCACACCGGCCAATCTTGGCTGGCCGCGAGGGCTTGATAGCTCTCATCTATGGCAGTCGCCTCATCGGGGGATTGTAAATCAGATTTATTGATACCCAACACCACCGGGGTTTGGCTTTTATTCAGCAGGTCAGCAATAAAGGCATCGCCGCGACCCGCCACCCCTATTCCATCCGCCACGAGCAGCGTGACATCGACTGAGTTAATCGCCATGCGAGCTGTCTGCACCAGGACCTTGCCCAGCTCATGGTGGGGTTTGTGAATACCCGGCGTATCAACAAAGATGATTTGGGCCTGGGGCACGGTCAAAATACCGCGTAATCGATTGCGGGTGGTCTGAGCAATCGGAGAGGTGATCGCAATTTTTTGCCCCACCAGGTGATTCATCAGGGTTGATTTGCCCACGTTGGGTCGCCCCACAATGCCCACGAAACCAGACCGAAACCCCTCCGGGGGAGTAGGTATCGACGCTAGATTGAGTCCATCGACATTCACCATCTGCACAAAACCTGCTGAGCAAACAAATCCCTAAATTCCCATGATATGGATAACGACCTCTCGACGGTGCCCCCCCTGTCTATGCTCCCAAAGGTAGATCCCTTGCCAGGTTCCTAACACCAGGTGACCATTCATGATCGGAATTTGTTCAGAGGTATGGGTTAGCGCCGTGCGAATATGGGAGGGCATATCGTCTGGCCCTTCTGCGCCGTGACGATAGTGATGCCCCTCTGGCACCAGCTGAGAAAAAAAGGTCTCCATATCAGCAAGCACGTCCGGGTCCGCGTTTTCTTGAATGACCAAACTGGCAGAGGTATGGCGTAAAAATACGATACAAAGCCCTGTCGTAATCCCTGATTCTTGCACTGCGGTTTGGACGTGATGGGTAAATCTCTCGAATGATTTACCCCGAGTTTGGAGCTGAATTATTTTTTGGAAGTGTCCTGTAGCGGCAGTTATGGTCATAGCAGGTGTCTGAGAGCGGCAGTGGCAAGAGTGTCTTGCTTTCTATCCTAGGTTAGTTGGGGTGTAGTCGAACAACCATTGTCACTCAGCTCCCAGGGTTCTTTGGCAAACATTGGCTCAAATGCTCGGGGCTTTAAAAGACCCCCAGGCGCTAAAATTCATCAAGGTTTATCAATGTTTTAATAGATACCTGCTTGGGCACATTAATCCCAGGAATTACGGATGAGATTTCCTGGCTTCTACCGCGTTTCATTGTCCAGCTATGCAAGAGCAAAATCCTATTATTGTCTTAGCCCAGGGGGTTTCTGCCTGGAACCGTTGGCGTCAAGATCACAGACAGCCTATCTTACCCAACGGACCAGGCTGCTTTCGGATCAATTTACGAGAGGCGCTCTTGATCCGTGCCCAGCTGACAGAGATTAATCTGAGCTATGTCGATGGCTGTATGATTAATCTGGCCGGTGCCAATCTTCAACGGGCTAATTTGCGAGAAGTTGTTTTTTATACAGCTAATCTCTGCCAGGCGCGGTTAAGTTACGCCAATCTGATCGGAGCAGATTTGCGAGAAGCCAGTCTTAAAGGGGCCGAACTCTATCGCGCCCAGGGCAAACTGGCTACGTTTTGTATCGCAGATCTCAGTGGGGCGAATTTGCGAGAAGCCTCGTTTATTCAGGTCAATTTCTGTGAAGCCAATCTCAGCCATGTGGATGCTTGCATGGCTGACTTTTTGGGGGGTGATTTGAGTCAAGCCGATCTGCAACAGGGCACTTTCTA
>JBCCRZ010000235.1:0-8530 GCA_039200855.1 Cyanobacteria bacterium P01_D01_bin.44
AATCATTCAGTTCTTCGCTGAACTGCTTCACGCGCGCAACCAGATCGGCATAGTTTGGGTGATTTGCCCAAGCTGAACCATGACTGATGAAATTTGTTCTAACTCCGCCTGGCTCAATGATCTTGACTTGAATGTTGAAACGACGTAATTCATAGCGTAAAGCCTCAGAAAGTCCCTCCACAGCCCATTTGGTCGCATGGTAAGAGGATGCAAGAGGAAAAGCGAGACGTCCTCCAATAGAAGCAACGTTAATGATGTTTCCGCTTCGTTGTTGTCGAAAAATTGGAAGGACTGTTTGAATCGTAGACACCAATCCAAAGACATTGGTTTGAAATTGGTGCTCTAATTGCTCAGGCGTCACACCTTCAAGCGGCCCCATGAGAGCATATCCGGCATTATTCACGAGCACATTAATTTGCCCAAAATACTCTACTGTTTCACGGACTGCTATCTCAATTGTCTCAGGAGATGTGACATCAAGACGTGGACAAATAACGTTCTCTACCTTTGCCCAATCTCCTGAATGGACAGGCGATCGCATCGTTGCTGACACATTCCAGCCTTTCTGAAGAAAATATTTCGCGGTTGCCTCGCCAATGCCACTTGAAGCACCTGTAATCAAAACAGTTTTGCCCATGCTCGATATAAGTCCCAGAGATTTAGATTTTGATATCAAGCAGCCTAGACTATGGAGTATAGTCCACAGTCAAGTGGACTTTAGAAGGATTAGATTGCTGCAATGCTGATCGGTGAACTATCTAAGCAAACAGGGTTATCGAAGGACACGATTCGTTTCTACGAAAAAATGGGACTCATTGCTGCAAGTGATCGACGCGCAGGAACAAGACTTTACAAGGAGTACGGTGCAGAAACCATAGAACGCCTTCTCATGATTGTTCAAGGTAAAGGACTGGGGTTTACCCTCAATGAAATTAAACAGTTGCTCAATGAGTGGGAAGGTGGCGCAATGTCTAAACAAGACCAAATTAAAATCATCGAGCGCAAGATTGCAGAAATTCTTGAAAAGACTCAGCAACTCGACGCAATCAAGACTTACCTCGTTACCAAACTGAGCAGGCTGAACGAGGAAGTTTTGGCGAAATCCTGAACGCCGACAAACAAGGTTCAAACTTTTGCACCTAGGGATGGCCAGGACTCTACCCTGCTACAGCTCCATCACCTCTGAGAGGTGACAGGTTCCACCAAACTTTCTAACAGCGATTTAACATTGATTGATTTCATCGCTTGATTTGTTTGCCCTGACGTTGGGCCACTTCGAGCGCTTTAGAATTGGCCGTAAAGACCTGAATATCTGGGACGCCGATATAGTCTATGTCATCGGTAATCACTTTGACCTGGCCAGACCCGGCCCGATACATTGATTCTAAAATGAACAAATCATAACCATCCAGGGCCTGGGTTTCATACCGTTTGAGGGCCGCCTGGGTGAGGGCCTCGTCAATGGTGACCGCAATCGGGACGGCGATGGCTTTGACCTGACCCCAAGCGGCGTGGACCTCAGCCACCACATTTTTGCGCTCCAGGGGGCAGGTGTGGCGAAACTCTTTTGTCCGCATTCGGGTTTTGTTGCGGCGATTAAAAATGGAGCATTCGGTTTTCTCGATAACAAAGGCCAACTCGGAGAGGATCAGGCTGGAATAGGCCAATGTAGCCCCCTGGTCGAGGGTCTGTTTAAGGTACGGGGTGTAGTCGCGAATCTTTTGGCCGGCCACTTTTGAGGCAGCTCGAGCATGGCTATAGGTTTGCCATATCCACACGTTGGTATCGACCAGGAAAATGTCGTCGCTTTGGGGGGTGTCATCGAGCAGGTCGATGACGGTTGCCCGGACGTTAATCGGCAGGGTCATGGGGGATCAATAAAGGGTCAGGTCGGGTCGAGATGTAAAAATTTGCGTCTTTACATCTGGGCGTATTCTTCGAGGGTGTCGTCAACGGCGGCCCGATATTGAGGATCGGTGTAGTAGCGCTTGGCGTTGTCTATCACCCGCTTGAGGAGCAGTTTGCCGGTTTCATTGAGGCCCTCGATGTGCAGCAGGTGGTTGAGGTCAGCCGCGGCAAAGTCGCGCACCAGCTGACCGATGGCAAAGTTAAAAAAGGCCGAGGCAAACACGTTGACGCCCGTAAAGTCCAGGGTGATGGCCTGCCCTGCTTGTAATTGGGGGTAGATGCGGTCATAGAGCTGCTGGCCGCTGTCCGATGCGATCGCATATTCCCCAGTCATATCAAACACAGATAATGTCATGGCATCCTTAAACGACATCCTTAAAACCAGCTCTCCTGGGGGGCAGCGTCTGAGTCTAGCGTATAAACGGTCTCATCGCATCGCAGGCTGATATTAACCAGCGTGCCCGAAAAATCAATCAACCGATCGCGGTAGCTAATGCCATTATCGTCAATGTTTAGACAACCGTCATTACTGTAAATCAGCAAGCTACCCCGATTGCGTTGGATAAAGTCTTTCAGCAGGGCCAGCCCTAACCCCCGACTGACGCCCGGTTGCTGCTGGGTGGTATTGCCTGACTCAAAGGCCCAGGCCAGGGCTTGCTCGGTTGAGAGGCCCTGGTTTTGCGGTAGCGATCGCACACAGTCGGCAATGCCGATGCCAAAATCGAGCACCGTCAGCTGTAATATCCCCAACTTCGGGTAATGCTGCCCACAGCTAAACACCCCAATCGCAGACTGGCTGTGGTCAAACGCATTCAAATAAATTTCTGACGTTTGCCCGGTGATCGCTTGCTGCAAGGGGGCACTGATATTCACCCAGCCCTTGCCCAGCCAATAGTATTGCAGGTAGTCGATGATATCGCGGTGGTCAAATCCCGTGTCGCAGCGATAGGGAATAGAATTCCCATCTCGAGGCGGACGGGGGTGCCCAAACTCAAACAAAAACCCATTTTGGGCCAAGTTGGCATAGATTTTGGGCTGTAGCGTCTGCCAGTCAAAGCTGACCCGCCCCCCTCGGGCGATCACTAGCTGCGCGAGCCCGCCCAAAAAAGCCACACCGCTGTGGCCTAAAAATTCGCAATAATTGAAATTGATCAGCAGATCCTGGCTTGAAGCCTCTTCACAAAAGCCTTGCACCCTCTCCAACAGCCGAAAGAGCTTGTCAAAATGACGGGGCTGATCGGCCAGGGTTTCGATGTAGAGGGTGGGTTGGTTGGCGACGGTGAGCAGCAAGGGAAGGGCGAAAGGGAAAGGGTGAAGGGGAAAGGACCGTAGGGACCAAGGTCACCTTGCCCAGGGAGCAGAGGATGCAGAGGGAGCAGGGGAGGCAGGCTTCGACGTGAGCGGTTCGGCAGGGTTGCCAAGGACGTTACATAGAGGTTATCCCTCGTAGGGGTCGGCCATGCCAGCCGGACCCTGGCCCAGTAAAAGGTTACCCAGCACAAGGCTGATCAAAACTGATTAGAATCACAATCACCCCAGATAGATCGTGCAACAGATTTAAAGCTTTGTTTTCGAAAGTTAATCTAATTCGATTATTCTTTTACAAAAGCCCTCTATTTTTAGCCGGGATGTGCCACCTCACGATTCCTGAGGGAAAATACAGTCATCAGCAGGGCTGACCACTCTTCAAACGCTGCTGAGGTGACTGTCAGAACGTGAGGTCTAAGCCAATGTTTAGCAGAATTTTGGTTGCACTAGAGGCATCTAGCAGCAGTCGGTTTGTCCTAGCAGAAGCCATTGCCATTGCCCAGCGGATGCAGGGTTGCTTGAATCTCGTCTCGGTTGTCTATCCCCTGGAGAGCGGCTATCCAGACCCGATTTACCTGAGCATGGATGGGTTTCACTCGGTCGTATCGACCGAAGCCTACGAAAGCTATGCCACCGACTGGCAAAGACTTAAGGATGAGCGCCTGGGCTGGCTGCGATCGCAAGCTGAATACGCCCGACGCCAGGGCATCTCAGCAGACTACACTCAGTTGCTAGGAGATCCGGGCTTGAGTATTTGCAATCTGGCCCGCCATTGGAACGCTGATTTGATTGTCATGGGTCGCCGGGGTCGGTCTGGCCTGAGCGAATTGATTTTAGGCAGTGTTAGCAACTACGTAATGCACCACGCACCCTGTTCAGTGTTGACTGTACAAGGGCAGATCGAGCAGTTTCACAGGCCCCCCCAACCCGTTGAAGAGTTGGCCGAGATCTCTTCAGCGACGGCATGAAGGG
This sequence comes from Cyanobacteria bacterium P01_D01_bin.44, assembly GCA_039200855.1. GTDB lineage: Bacteria > Cyanobacteriota > Cyanobacteriia > Phormidesmidales > Phormidesmidaceae > SIO4C1. Next base: position 4,189 of record JBCCRZ010000235.1, read on the forward strand.
GTAGAGGGGGTCAGACCCACGGTCTCATATAGAGCAGCTTCGGATAGAATCAGTATAGACATGTACGTAGGTTAGACTATCTCTGATTGAGAAATCAGGGTAGATTATGTCTTCTCACAGGTTCTCTGTAGGCGCTGCTATAGTGCAGCACGGCTAGGTCAGGAGACGTTAAAGAGACGTTAGGGCTTAACCATGCAAACCAACCAAAATTTCTCCGAATCTGAATGGATGACGGAGCAGTCACTCCCCCTACGAGGGGTTCATCAACCCAACCGAGGAGAACTTCCAAAGCCGATTCTAAAAGCAATTACTGACTATATTCATGAGAATATTCGTCAGGACTTGAGCCTGGGCCAATTAGCCAAACAGGCGGTCTTAAGTAAAGCCTGTTTTATTCGACAATTCAAAAAGTCGATGGGGATTTCACCTTATCAGTATGTACTGCAATGCCGCGTTGAAGTTTCGCAACAACTGCTTCAACAACGCTATCTCTCCGTTGAAGATATCGCGGTAAAGTCTGGGTTTAAAGACCAAAATCATCTCACCCGTACCTTTCGCCGCCTTACTGGAACAACGCCCAGTGCATATCGCAAACAGTACTTCAAAGATGATCAGTCTCAAGAGATTGCTTAGCAGTTTAGACGGATGTATCTAAACAACAACAATAGCCCCTAGGTGTCGTTTATGCGTACATTTGGGCAGTGACTAATTCAATGCTTACCTCTATAATGCCCATGTGTGTATTGTCTTCATAAGGAACCACTTTTCTTGGTTTCACAGCTATTTCTCAGCGTGCACTACCGCCTCAAGTCCTGATTTTTAGGAATCATCATGGCGGATATCTACATTTTTTCGGCATTCTTTCTAGTCCCCTCTGTCCTCACCAAGGCCCCCTATTCTCTGGCTTTCCCTTCATTTTTAGAGAGTAGGTTGACCTGTTTGAATCGTTGGCTGCGAGGGTCGAAGATCGGCTTTGGGCTATCGCGGCTAGCCCCGCGACTAGCGCCCCGTTAATGACTTCGATTTGGGCGCTGCTCGATGCACGAGTTACCCCGATTTTGTCATCCTTTAACCCCATACCTGTAGACGCTGCTAATCTAGCAGCACGGCTAGTGCATAAAACGTTTGGACGTCCCCATGCACTCAAATTCAGCCGTCAATTTGCCTGGTTTCGTTTTCGTAGACACTTTTGAAACCCCACCTAAAGCTCCTTCCCTGCCGCCGATTGCTAGGGAGGTTAAGCAGTATGCCTGAACCTGCGATCGCACCAGCACCGACGAGTCAGTTTGCAAACACATCTCCGTCAGAGGGGCATACCCATCAGTTTGGCGAGGTAGACATCTACTACGCCCCCTACGAGGCCCCTAAGCGCTGGCCAGAGCACCATCACAGAGCCGTCCAGGTCTCTATTTTGATGGCCGATGCCGTTGTTGAGACCACCCATCGCACCCTTGGGGGCAAAGCCCAACAGCAGGCCAACGCCGACCATGTGCTGGTGATTCCTCCCTATCAGCCCCATGCAATCTGTTGGCAGTCACCGGCCCCCGCTCTCAGTCTTTACCTTGGGCCAGACTTAATTACCCAGGCGGCTTATGGGGCTGTTGACGCCGACAGCCTCAACCTCAGGGCTAACTATGCTGCCAAAGATCCCTTTATCCAACAGCTGGGCAAAGGCCTCAAAGCAGAGCTACAGCAGGGGATGCCCAGTCGCTTATATGTCGAATCATTGGCCAACGTTATGGCAGTTCACCTCGCTCGTACCTATGCTGTACCCCACAAATCCACCATTCAAAAGCCGGTTGGGCGTGGGCTAGCCAGACCCGTCTTGCAAACCGTCATTGACTACATCCAAGCCCATCTGAGTCAAGATTTGAGCCTCGGTAAACTGGCCGAGGTCGCCGCTCTGAGCGAGTCTTACTTTATCCGGCAGTTCAAAAAATCAGTGGGGGTGTCTCCCCATCAGTATGTGTTGCAATGTCGAGTTAAACAGGCTCAGCAGCTGCTTAAACAGCCTCAGCTCTCGATTGCAACGGTTTCAGTGCAGGCGGGTTTCAAAGATCAAAACCATCTCACCCGCACGTTTCGTCGCCTAACCGGCACTACTCCAAAAGCCTATCGAAATGGGCGTTAGTTACGAATTTGAGGGTCCTCAAATTTTGTGTGACGTATCAACCCAGCCTTGAATGCCCAGGATTTTTTACAAATCAGGATTTTTTACAGAATAGTTAGATAATGGGGCTGAGTTGAGAGGACTTTAGAGTGAGCCCCCACGGCACTGTCTACCTGGTCGGCGCTGGCCCCGGTAACGCGGCCCATCTCACCGTGCGTGCCCAGCAGCTGCTCACCCAGGCCGATGCCCTGGTCTATGACGCCCTGGTCGATATGGGCCTACTGAGCCAACTGCCCCCCCATTGTGACCCTATTCAGGTCGGCAAACGCGGTGGGCAACCCAGTACGCCCCAGGGTGAGATCAATCAGCTTTTGGTCAGTCTGTCGCAGCAAGGTAAAACCGTCGTGCGGCTCAAGAGTGGCGATCCGTTTATTTTTGGTCGGGCCGCCGCCGAGATTCAAGCATTGAAAGCAGCAGACTGTCCTTTTGAGGTGGTCCCAGGGGTGTCATCCGCACTGGCGGCTCCACTGCTGAGTCACATTCCCCTGACCGATCCGGTTTTTAGCCACGGGTTTGGTGTTTTCACCGCCCACGATCTGGATGCCCTCGATTGGACCCACCTCAGTCATCTAGAAACCTTACTTTTTTTGATGGGGGGTCGCCATCTGGCAGAAATTTGTCAGCGACTACAGAGTCATGGCAAGCGAGGTGAGACGGCGGTGGCGGTGATTCAATGGGCCAGCCAACCTCAGCAGCAAATCTGGGAGGGGACGGTGTTGAGCATTGCGCAAAAAACGCGGGGGGTGCGACTGTCGCCCTGCATAATTGTGATCGGAGAAGTGGTGCGTTTACGGGAGTTTTTGCAACCGTCGATGGAGGATGATCAATTGCCGACAGGCGCACTCATGGGTAAGACGGTGTTGGTCACCCGTGCCACTGGTCAGTCTGGCCAGTTCACAGGGCTGCTCACAGCCCAAGGGGCCACAGTTGTGGAGATGCCCGCTCTAGAAATTTGCCCGCCCAGTGACTGGCAGCCGATGGATCAGGCGATGGATGCGATCGCAACCTTTGACTGGCTTTTGCTCACCTCTGCCAACGCCGTAAATTTCTTTTTTGATCGACTGATTGAGCAGGGTCAGGATCTGCGAACCCTGGCCTCTACCAAAATTGCCGTGGTGGGTAAAAAGACCGCAGCAGTGCTGCAAAAACGCGGCTTTCAGGCCGATTTCATTCCGCCTAACTATGTGGCCGATGCGCTATTTGAGCATTTCCCCAACGCCCAGGGTCTAAAACTGCTATTCCCCCGCGTCGAAAGGGGGGGGCGCGATGTGTTGGTGAAGGAATTTACGGCCCAAGGGGCTGAGATTGTCGAAGTCCCGGCTTACGAATCGGTCTGCCCTCAACAAATTGCCCCCGCAGCCAAAGCAGCCATAGAAACGGGTCAGGTGGACGTGGTGACGTTTGCCAGCTCTAAAACAGTGCGACACTTTGCTCAGCTGATGGAAAAAGGGTTTGGGCAGGCCTGGAGAGATCGGCTTGAGGGGGTTGCGATCGCATCCATCGGCCCCCAAACGTCCCGCGATTGTCGAGAGATTTTTGGCCGAGCAGATATTGAAGCCGAGGTGTATACGCTGGATGGGCTGACCGAGGCAATGGTGGCATGGGGAAAGGGGGAAGGGGGAAAGGGGAAGGGCGAAAGAGGGTAATGGGTAATGGGTAATGATGATGACACGGCGCATTATTGGGTTAACAGGGGGCATCGCCACGGGTAAATCTACTGTGTCGGAGTATTTGTCGTCGGTGCATCATCTCCCTGTCTTAGATGCGGATGTTTATGCGCGGGAGGCGGTCGCTCCAGGGTCACCCATTCTGGCTCAGCTGGCGCAACGATACGGTGAAGATATTTTGTTGTCAGATGGCAATCTTGATCGGGCCAAACTGGGTGAGATTATTTTCAACAACGCCGATGAGAAACGCTGGGTTGAGCAGCAGATTCATCCCTTCGTGCGTCAGCGTTTTCAGACCATTGCCCAGACCTATGCGCCCGAGCAAGCCCTGGTCTATGTTATTCCGCTCTTGTTTGAGGCCAGGCTGACGTCGCTGGTCACTGAGATCTGGGTTGTTGTCTGCCCTCTAGCACAACAGTTAGAGAGACTGATGGCCCGAAATCAGCTAACACAAGCACAGGCGCAATCACGTATCAAGAGTCAGATGCCCCTCAGGGAGAAAATG
>JBCCRZ010000236.1:0-8512 GCA_039200855.1 Cyanobacteria bacterium P01_D01_bin.44
ATCGAAATCATTCGACAGTTTGATTGGGAAGTGCCGGACTGGATCATTATCCCGGTGGGCAACCTTGGCAACATCAGTGCGCTCTACAAAGGCTTCCAGCTGATGATGGATCTGGGGCTGATTGACCGACTGCCCAGGCTAGTTGCGGCTCAAGCGGCCAGGGCCAATCCGTTTTATGAATCTTTCAAAAACGGGTTCAAAGAAAAAATCCAAGTGACCGCCCAAAAAACCCTGGCCAATGCTATCCGAATTGGGAACCCCGTCAGCTATGCGAAAGCCACAAAAGCGATTGTAGAAACGGACGGTATTGTCGAACAGGCAACCGAGGATGAATTGGCTGCTGCTGCAGCACACGCTGATTTGACCGGCATGTTTACCTGCCCCCATACGGGGGTCGCCCTTGCCGTGCTGACTAAACTGATTAAGCGCGGTGTGATCAAATCAAGTGACAAGACAGTGGTGATTAGCACGGCCCACGGCTTGAAGTTCACCGATTTTAAAGTCGGGTATCACGAATCGATGCTGGAAGACGTGACCAGCCAGTACGCTAACCCCGCCGTTCACTTACCTGCCAGCGCAGATGCTGTGAAAGCTGAAATCAAACAACGGCTGAGTCATTTTTAAGGCATTACCAGGGCAATTCTTCACCCTGGGCATGCCAAAATGTGCCGGAGTTCTCCAGATTCAATTGTTGAATACGGGCTAACAGTCCTCGTACAGATTCTGCTGGTGGGATGCCGCTGTGACCCGTCATGTCGGTGCTGACCATGCCCGGATGGAGAATGGCAACGGCAATTTGTCGTGGCTTCAAATCAATTGAGAGACTTTTTCCTGCCATCGACAAGGCTGCTTTTGACATGCGATAGCCGTAATAGCCTCCCGAAGTGTTGTCTTCAATGGACCCCATTCGGCTGGTTATGATAGCCACCTTAGACCCGGCTTTGAGATTGGGCAGCAGTGCCTGGGTGACTCGCAAAGCTCCCATCGCATTCACCTCAAACTGTCGCTGGATACTCTCAAAATCTAGATCACCCAGGGGGCTTACCTGGGCAATGCCGGCATTGTTGATGAGCACGTCGATGGGCTTTCCCTGTAAGCGGTTGGCTAAATTGGCAACAGACTTCTCAGAAGAGATATCAACATCTGTCTCAACTTGCACGTTCAACGCGTCTAGCTTTGGAGACGACGTACGACACACTGCAATCACGGTTTCACCCAACGCCGCTAGTTGTTTGCAAAATTCGTGGCCGATGCCGCGATTAGTTCCTGTCACTAAAAAAGTGGCCATGGTTTATTCCTCAGCGTTCTTAAAGCTCTGTCTCAAATAGTCCGGCTCCTTATGTTAGCTTGAAGACATATGGCAATCTGCACAAAGCTTTGCGCGGGTTGCTAGCCACCATCGCTCTTAGCATCAATCGGTTTACCTTTACTCGGTGTCGTAAGCGATGTGGCCAAAGCTATAAATGCTCGGGAGCAGTGACCGATGGTTTCTCAACTGCCAAAATCTGGGGAAACTGAAATTATCTACCCAGATTCAGATGGACAGCCAATGGCGAGTAATACAGAGCAATATCGCTGGCTGGTCATGATCCAGCAAAATTTGGACTGGTTACTCCCAGATGCGTTTGTCGCAGGTGATTTGTTTTGGTATCCGATTGAGGGGCGTTCCGATATTTCGGTTGCCCCTGATGTAATGGTGGCGATCGGTCGCCCCAAGGGTAAGCGCCTGTCTTATAAGCAATGGCAAGAAGCAAACATTGCCCCCCAGGTGGTTTTTGAAATCTTATCCCCCAGCAATACCCGCCGGGAGATGGATGAAAAGCTGCTTTTCTTTGAGCGCCACGGCGTTGAAGAATACTATCTCTATGACACCGAGGTCCACGGACTGCAAGGATTTCTGCGGGATGAATTGGGTCTGGCTGTCATTCCTGAGATGGCTGACTGGGTTAGCCCACTGCTCAAAATTCGGTTTGATGTATCAGGTGACGAGCTACAGCTAATTCGTCCTGATGGTAGCCCTTTTTTAAGCTATCAAGATATTACACAGAGGGCCGACTCTGCTGAGCAAAAGGCAGCCCGTTTAGCTGAAAAGCTGAGGGAATTTGGGGTTGACCCTGATCAGGTTTAGGTTAACCTCCAATTTGTGACATAGTACGACTGTAGGCACCTGTGGTGCCAGAATCGCGCATTTTGAAATTAATGTCGGGTTTGAGCGCTAACAGGTCAGCAACCTGGGCTCGGATTTCAGTAATGGGCCGACCTTCGCGTAGAGCGGCACGCAAATTGAGTTGGCCGGTTTCATTGAGCAGGCAGGGGCGCAGCCAGCCGTCGGCGGAAAGCCTCATGCGATTGCAGCGATCGCAAAAACATTCTGACATTTGACTAATAAACCCCACCGTCCCTTTTGCCCCCGGTATCTGAAACACATCGGCGGGGCCATTGCCGCGCACCGCTGACTCGGCCAGGCCCCATTGTTCTCGGATTTTTTGGCGGATGGTTTCAGAATCAACCCAGCCTTTGTGCTCAAACAGGTCGTCATTACCGATGGGCATAAACTCGATGAAGCGAACGTGCCAGGCTTTGTCGAGGGTCAGCGCGGCCAGATCCAGCACTTCGCGGTCATTCACCCCTGGGATCACGACCACATTTAGCTTTAGCGGCGAGAACCCCACCCGATGGGCGGCCTGAATGCCTTCCCAGACTTCGTACCAGCGAGAGCGGCCTTTGCCGCCCACGATCTGCTGAAAGGTGTCGGGCTGTAAAGAATCCAGGCTGATGTTAATGCGCCGCAGCCCAGCACTGTAAAGATCCTGGGCCATCCTGGCCAGCTTGTAGGCATTGGTAGTCATGGCAAGATCTTGGGTCTCGCTCAGATTTGCGATGGCACCCACCAGCTCCACCACCCCCGGTCGCAGCAGCGGCTCACCCCCCGTCAGTCGAAATTTATGAAACCCCAGAGGAATAAATACCCCTTGCAGTAGCTGCAAAATCTCAGCATTGCTCAGCCAGTGCTCCCGCAGGGCATAGGTGAGATCGGCCCCCTCGGGCATACAGTACACACATTGAAAATTGCAGCGGTCGATCAGGCTGATACGGAGATAGTCAATGGGATTCATAGGAGAGAGATGGGGGAGATGGGGGTAATGGGTAGTGGGTAGTGGGCAATGAGATGATTGTTTTTACTTATTCATTATGGGTGAATACTTCTGGAACATGGTTAGGAATGAAGAATGCCACCTGTTTCCCATCCGTTTAAGAAAGGACTGCTGATAATTTTGATGAATTACAATGACCATGCCCCACCCCACGTGCATGTGAAGTATCAAAATGATGTGGGTAGTTATCGCATTGAGATCAAAACGCGAAAATGGATGAAGTCGAAAAAAGAACTGCCGCCGAAATTGAAGGCATTGGTAGAAGCCTGGGTTGAGGTACATGAAGCGGAACTCCTTGAGCAGTGGCAAAATGCAATGAATAATGAACCCGTCGAAATTGTGGGGTAAATCCTGATGAGCTGGAAAGCATGGTCAAAATTGGCAAAGGATGAAACCTATTGGCAAAACCACCAGGAAAGAGGACTGCTTAAGGCTGAACCGATTGGAAGCTATGTCCTCAGGCTATGGTTTGAGGAAGCGTTAGATGTTGCCATCTATGAACTTGATTTTGCGCCGCTCCTTTTTGAAGAAGATCCAGGGACCGCATTTTTACCGTTGAGAGAGGCTGAACGCTTTCAGTTCGTAAAAGGTGACTATGCACTTATCTGGCCTAATCCAGAGACAGGTGCTTACGACGAAAAATCCATTGACCTTGCGCCTGAATGCGTTCGCTTCTTTTGTGAACGCTCTGGCAAGCTCATTAAAGGGCCTGTAGAACCCGTTGCAGCCTGATGCAGAATGCCTCACCAAAATCGGGCTATACGCTGCCGGTTTTTGCCTGCGCCAGCGCGATCGCAACCCTGCAACGCCTCAATGACCCGCAGGTGATCGTCGAGCAGGTGGCGGTTAACCTGGTTGAGCCCGCCGAGGTGGTGACGATTCCCATTGAGCAGATTGCGCCGCTGCCGGATGGGTCGGTACTGGCAATCACCCGCAGCGATCCGGGGGACAATCTTGACTTGACCCGACATACGCCGATTTGGGCGGTGACCACCTGGGCAGATAGGGGGCAATCTGAGGTAATTCGATTAGAAGGCGGGGAGGGGATTGGCAAAACGGCTGCGGGGACTGCCGCTATTTATGCCTATGCCCAACGGCTTTTTCGGGCAAATCTAGAGACTTTATTAAAACCAGGGCAAAAAATTCGAGTGACGATCATCTTGCCAGCGGGGCGTGCCCTGGCCCTGCGGACTTCCAACGCCGCTTTTGGGGTGATCGATGGGTTGTCGCTGCTGGGCACCACGGGGATCGCCCAGCCGTTGAGCGCACCCGGGCAGCTCGAAAATTTTCGTGAGATTCTAAAAGAAAAGGCTCAGACCTACGAGACGCTGGTGTTTTGCCTGGGGGAAAACGGACTGGATCTGGCCGAGCAAGTGGGGATTAACCCAGACCAGCGAGTTAAAACGGCTAACTGGCTGGGACCGATGCTGGCAGAGGCGGCGCTCCAGGGGATTCAATCGATTTTGCTGTTTGGCTACCATGGCAAACTGATCAAACTAGCAGGGGGGATTTTTCATACCCACCATCATGTTGCGGACGGTCGGCAAGAAATTTTGGCGGCCCTGTGTGCGGCGGAAGGACTCCCCACTGAGCAGGTGCAGCAGATTTTGGCTAGCCCCACCACTGAAGCCGGGCTTAATTCTTTACGAGCATGGGATCAGCAAAATAATAGTGATTGGGTGAGGCAGGTGTATGGTGCGATCTCGACCCGCATTGACCAGCGGGCTCAAAAATACATTCATACCCAAAGTGAGCGAACCGTCACCGTGGGCTCGATTTTATTTGATCGCGATCGCAAAATTATTATCAAAAGCGTAAACGGTGCTACGCTTCTGCCGCGGGTTTGCTAAGGTAATAAGAATAAATTTTTGACTTAAATTGTTCGTTGCAATACATTTCTTGGATAACGTTGCCCATAAACCACGGCAGCTCTTTTTTCGTACTCATTAGGACGCTATCCAAGTAGCCCTTTATACATATCACTCGGTTATAGGCCTACGGGTCGTCTCACGCTTTGATAAATCCTCTTTAGTAAGACGTTTTCACAAACGCCCTTCCCTGTCCATATCAGTAGCTCCAGGATAGACCCGTGACTGTTCAAACCCAACCCGTTTCTACCGATACCGCCGTTAACCTCCCGGAGCTTAATCGCCAAATGTTGGTGATCCTTGACTTTGGCTCCCAATATTCCGAGCTGATTGCCCGCCGGATTCGTGAAACCCAGGTTTACTCAGAGGTGTTGTCTTACCGCACCCCCGCTGATCAGCTGCAACAGCTCAACCCCAAGGGGATTATTTTGTCCGGTGGACCTAGCTCTGTCTACGCTGATGGGGCTCCCAAATGTGACCCGGAGATTTGGAATCTGGGCATTCCAGTCTTGGGTGTGTGCTACGGCATGCAGCTGATGGTGCAGCAGCTCGGGGGGCAGGTCGAACAGGCTGACCGGGGCGAATACGGCAAGGCATCGCTCACCATTGATGATCCCACTGACTTACTCACCAATGTCGAAGACCAGTCCACCATGTGGATGAGCCACGGGGACTCCGTCACCCAAATGCCCGAAGGGTTTGAGATTTTGGCCCATACGGAGAATACGCCCTGCGCTGCGATCGCAGATCACGACCGCAGGTTTTATGGTGTCCAATTCCACCCCGAAGTGGTCCATTCCAAAGATGGACAGGCTCTGATTCGCAACTTCGTCTACCACATTTGCGAATGCGAACCCACCTGGACCACCGAAGCCTTTGTTGAAGAAGCGATTCGCGAAGTGCGGGCACGGGTGGGCGACAAGCGAGTCCTGCTGGCCCTCTCCGGCGGCGTAGATTCCTCAACCCTGGCCTTTCTCCTCCATCGCGCCATTGGTGACCAGCTCACTTGCATGTTCATTGACCAGGGCTTTATGCGCAAGGGCGAACCGGAGCGCCTGATCGAGCTATTTGACAAGAAATTTCATATCTCGGTTTGCTACGTCAACGCCCGTGATCGCTTCATCGACAAGATTGCAGGCGTCACTGACCCTGAGGAAAAGCGCAAGCGGATCGGCCACGAGTTTATCCGCGTCTTTGAAGAAGAATCTAAGCGCCTTGGCCCCTTTGACTATCTGGCCCAAGGCACCCTTTACCCAGACGTGATCGAGTCCGCTGACACCAACGTGGACCCCAAAACCGGTGAGCGGGTAGCGGTCAAAATCAAGAGCCACCACAACGTGGGTGGTCTGCCCAAAGACCTGCAATTTAAGCTGATCGAGCCCCTGCGCAAGTTGTTCAAAGATGAAGTGCGTAAGGTAGGTCGCTCCATTGGCCTGCCCGAAGAGATCGTCCGCCGTCATCCCTTCCCTGGCCCTGGCCTGGCGATTCGGATTATTGGCGATGTGACCTCAGAACGGCTGAATATTTTGCGCGATGCTGACTTTGTGGTGCGTGACGAAATCACCAAGCGCGGTGAGTACCATGACTTTTGGCAAGCCTTTGCCGTCCTGCTGCCGATTCGCAGCGTGGGTGTCATGGGCGATCAGCGCACCTACGCCCACCCCATCGTGTTGCGTCTGGTCAGCAGCGAAGACGGTATGACGGCAGACTGGTCACGGGCCCCCTATGAGCTGCTAGAAACCATTTCGAATCGTATTGTCAATGAGGTCGATGGGGTAAATCGGGTGGTGTACGACATTACCTCCAAGCCCCCTGGCACGATTGAGTGGGAGTAAGTTCTACTTCAACACCTGCTGCAAGGGTCGCCGGGGCGAATACGGCATCGGCTCTGAATACCCCAATCGGATCAGCAAAAGCGGTTGGGCCTCTTCCGCCAACCCTAGCTGTTGCCGTAATCTTGACCTGACCGACAGCACCTCGCAGGGCATATTCACATGGGCATGTTTGATGTCGAGAGCGGTGGCGGTGAGGGCGACCCGCTCAAAGCTGCGGCCCAGGTTGACCCAGTGGGTTTTGTCATTTTTCTCAGCAATAAACAGCATCAGGGCGGGTGAACTGCGTGTCAGGGCGGCAAACTGTTTCGCCTGGGCATTGGGGGTCGCCATCATTTTTACGATGCTTTGCCCCAGCCAGCGAGGGATATTCAACCGAGGTAGCCCCATCATGGCTGCGGTCATGCCGTCGTGGCAGTTGACCACTTCGTCATGGTTAAACCGAATCCAGCTAATCAGCTCTTTGACGAAATCGGCATCTCGAAACTGGAGGCGATTCCCAGCTTCAACAAAATTAACTACCCGCTCGATGTCTTGGGCGGCGGTCATGACTCGGCTTTGAATGCCGGGTTGCTCAGCGGCTCTGGTTAAGTGGGCCAGATCGTCCTCGGGGAGCGGACAACCGTCATAGGCACAGCGAGTGGTCTGACGTTTAGGAATGGCCTCAAAGCGGGCGTCCCCTGGTTTCTCAACCAGAGGATCAGGGGTGGTCTGGTTGAGATGCACTACGATGCAGTTGCTGTGTGGGTTGGCGCTATCTGAGTCAGGAAACAGCGATACATCTGTGTCTAATCCATAGTGGCGGGCTGCGATCAGCAGATTCTCTAAGGCGCACCCCAGGCTGATGTACAGGGCATGGTCGTCGGCGTCAACCACCGGCAGCCGCCGGGAAAAATCGGGGTAAAGTCGAATGGTATTCTCTCCGAGGGCAAATTTCCAGGGTTGAGTGTTGTGCCCCGAGGGGGCCAGGGTAGCGAAATGCACCAGGGTTGAGAGGGTTTGCGAGGCAATCTGGATGGGTTGATGGGTAAGGGGTTGGCGATTTGTAACGGAGGGTTGCAAAGCCATAGCTACCTCCTAATGGTTTCAATGTTTTGGGGGCTTGGGTGACGGGCGCTGAAGTGTTTTACCCATCTCTATGCTATGTCTAGAAACGTGGGCGGAGCCAATGCTTAATAAAATATGTTGCTCTAGGCTGCTTCTGCGTCCTGTGGGAGAATAGGGCACTCCCTATACCGCCTGACTCCTGAATCTTCCCCATTCCCGATTACCCATTCCCCCATTGCCTGTTACCCCCTCTCCCATGTCTTCCCAACTCACGCTTAATCTAGTCCAGGGTTCTGTCAAATTTAGTTTTTCGCCCGAGGCGGCGAGGAAGTTACAGGTGGCGCTGACGGCGTTGGTGACTAATTTAAAGGCGATCGCCACAGCGAAGTCGGGCAGTGATAGGCCAACGCCTCAGAAATCTACGGAGTATCAGTACACGGGAGAGGTGTTTTTGGAGGTGTTTTGTAATCCAAACATTTGGCCGAGCCCGTTTGCGGCAAAGTTGTTGATCACGGTGCGGGATGATCGGATTCGGTTGACGACGGAGGCGGAGTTGACGCGGATTATGGAGGATGTGAATTTGTATTTGGAAGAGAACGGTTAATGCATC
>JBCCRZ010000237.1:0-8483 GCA_039200855.1 Cyanobacteria bacterium P01_D01_bin.44
CGGCAACGGCTCCATCAGCGTGGCACAGAGCTGGCCCAGCAGGTCGGGCTCCCGCCAGAGCTGCTCAGCCGGTTTCCTCACCAGCTATCAGGGGGCCAAAAGGCGCGAGTCGGCATTGCCCGCGCGATCGCACTCAACCCAAAACTGCTGATTTTAGACGAGCCCACCTCGGCCCTGGATGTCTCTGTACAGGCGGTCATCTTGCACCTGCTGGCCGATCTAAAACAGCAGCTCAACATGAGCTATTTGTTTATCTCCCATGATTTGAACGTAGTCAGGCTGCTGTGCGATCGCATCTTAGTCATGTACCTCGGCAAACTGGTCGAAACCGGCCCCGTGGATGCTATTTTCAATCAGCCGCGCCATCCCTATACCCAGGCGTTAATCTCTGCTATCCCTGCCTTTGAAGCCAATCCCCATCGGATTCCCCTCACCGGAGAACCCCGCAGCCCGATTAACCCCTCACCTCACATTTGTCGGCTCTATGGCCGCTGCCCAAAAGGAGATGAGCGCTGTCAGCAAACCATGCCAACTTTGCAGCCCATCAGCGATAATCATCGGGTTGCCTGCCATTATGCTGCTGATGACTAACCAGTCTATCCATTCCAATACCTTTCTAGGCATCAGCTTAGTGCTATTGGGCGCGGTTGGATTAGCCGCTCAAAATGTGATTTTGCGGCTTTACTTTACCCCCAGTGTGTTGTTCGGTCAGCTTAACTTTGGCGGTTTGGTGACCCCCCTGATAGGCAACATTGTGCTGCTGCTGGCTCTGCGTATGACGATGATGTCAATTTTACTGACGATCATGGCCCGCCGATTTTATCCCAGTACGTTTGTTGCTTTGAGGGAGTTACCCCAGGTCCTGCCCCTTTTAGGCTGTGTGATCGGCAGTGGGCTTTGCTTATTTTTTGGATTGACGCTCCTCTATTTTGCCCTGAGTCAGGTAGCGGTGGGGATTGCGATCGCAACCTTCTTTATCTACCCAGCCATCACCGTCCTCCTGGCCTGGCGCTTTTTTCGTCAGCGGCCCCGTGCCTACCAGCTCTGGCTGATGATGGTGATTTTCATCGGTGTCGTCCTAACGACATTAACTCCAACCACAAACACTGCCTCAAACCCCGTGTTAGGCAGCTTGAGCGCCCTCGGAGCCGGGCTCAGCTTTGGCCTATACGGCATTTTGGCCGAGATCTCTCTACAAGCCCAGCCCACCCAGCCAGCACTCCATCCGGTGCCTTTTTCACTGCTCACGTTTGGGGTGGTGGCCAGTTTAGCCAGTCTGAGTGCCCTGATCCTCCACCAGATAGACCAGGGGCAAATTGCGATCGCGCCCGCCGTGTGGCTGCCTGTCTTCGCCATGACCTTGTTTTCGGCGGCGCTGACCCTGCTGGCCTATGTCTTAAACAATTTTGGCATTCGCTACATCGGCGCATCGTTAACCGCCATTATCAGTGCCAGCACTCCAGTCCTAACCACCCTATTTGCCTGGTGGATATTACAAGAAGCGTTACAAAGACAACAGATAGTCGGCATCGGGTTAGTCACGATTGGGGTAGCGGCGCTAAGCTTAAAAGCTGAACGGTTGAATTAGCCATCAAGGTGAGGGATAGGTGATGTCAGCGGCAGTAACTCAAAATGGTCAAAAGGTTTCTTATCCAAGGGGATGCACGTTTTCTGAAGCAGATTGGGATGCGATCGCGCCCTTCTGGTACCCCGTTGCCTTTAGCCGCGACGTCGCCGACCAACCCATAGCCGCCACCCTACTCGACCAGCGTCTGGTGATCTGGCGTACAGCCCAAGGCATCTCCGTTGCCAACGATATTTGTCTGCACCGGGGTGTGCCCCTGAGCATGGGCCATCTCAAAAACGAACAGCTGATCTGCAAATACCACGGCTTTCACTACGATGCCGCCGGTCAATGCACCCTGATCCCCGCCAATCCCGAGGCCAGCATCCCCAGCAAACTCTGCCTTAAAACCTACCCGGTTAAAGAAGCCTACGGCCTGGTTTGGACTACGCTGACCGGCACCGCAGATGACCCCGACGCCCTACCCGTTTATCCAGAATGGACCGATCCCGATTACCAACCCATTCTGCCCGACAGCATTGACCTCGATGCTGCCGCCGGGCGACAGATGGAAGGCTTTCTAGACGTGGCTCACTTCGCCTGGGTGCATAGCGAATCCTTTGGCGATCGCAACAACCCCATCGTCCCCTCCTATAAAGTCAAATCCACCCCCCGTGGCCTCCTGGCAGAATACCTCAGCAACGTCAGCAACTTCCCAAAAGGTTTTCAACATCGCGCCCCCGCCGATTTTCAATGGCTGCGAGCATTTGAAGTCTTTCTCCCCTTCACCGCCTTACTAAGGGTCCACTTCCCTAACGAAGGCCGCCTCTGCATCCTCAATGCCGCCTCCCCCATCTCCGCGCGCAAAACCCGTGTATTTTGTCCCATCTGCCGCAACTTCGACCAAGACCAACCCCTGGAACCCGTTTATGAGTTTAACTACCAAATCTTTAACGAAGACAAAGAAGTTGTCGAAGCCCAATACCCCGAAGACCTTCCCCTCGACCTGCGTGCCGAATCTCACATCGAAGCCGATCAGTCCTCGATCTTTTATCGCAAGGGGTTAGCTAAGTTAGGGCTGAGTAAGGTATACACCGCATAGGAGGTAGAGGGTGGAGGGTAGAGAGTAGAGGGTGGAGAGTAGAGGGTAGAGAGTGGAGGGTAGAGAGTGGAGGGTAGAGAGTGGAGGGTAGAGCGTTCGCAGTTCTCAATTTTGAAAGAAGGCCGAGCAGCACAAACTCAAAACTCAAAACTCAAAACTTCATCACCCACTACCCATCACCCACTACCCACTACCCCTATGCCCACTCTTTTAGTCAAAAACATCCACACCCTCGTCACTATGGATGACGAGCGACAAGAGGTCCGCAATGGGGCGCTCTTTGTCCGAGACAACATCATCGAACAAGTCGGCACCACCGATACCCTGCCCTCTATCGCCGATGACATTCTGGATCTTCGGGGGCGACATGTTGTCCTCCCAGGATTGATCAATACCCACCATCACTTCTTTCAAACCCTTACCCGTGCGATACCGGCTGCTCAAAACTGCGATCTCTTCCACTGGCTGCAGGGGCTCTATCCCATCTGGGGAAATCTCACTGGTAAGGGTGTCTACGCCAGCGCTCAAATGGCCGCTACTGAGCTAATGCTGTCCGGTTGCACCACTGCCAGCGACCACCTCTATATCTTTCCCAATGACTGCACTCTGGATGATGAGATTCGTGCGGTCAAGGACATGGGCCTACGGTTTCACGCCAGCCGAGGCAGCATGAGTGTGGGCAAGAGCCAGGGGGGGCTCCCACCCGATAGCTTGGTTGAGAAGGAAGCCGATATTCTCAAAGACTCCCAACGGTTGATTGAGCAATATCACGATAACAGTCGCCATGCCATGGTGCGGATGGTATTAGCCCCCTGCTCGCCCTTTTCAGTTTCACAGGATTTAATGCGCGAGTCAGCGGCAATGGCTCGCGCATATCCAGGCGTGCGGCTGCATACCCACCTGGCTGAGAACAAAAGTGACGTTGACTATAGTTTAGAAACATTTGGCATGCGGCCCGGCGACTATGTCAAATCCGTCGGTTGGCTCGGTGAAGACGTGTGGCACGCCCACTGTGTGCAGCTCAGCGATGATGCCATCCAAAAGTTTGCCCAGACCGGGACAGGTGTTGCCCACTGCCCCTGCAGCAATATGCGTCTCGCCAGCGGCATTGCCCCCATCCGTAAAATGCTGAACCACGGCGTACCCGTTAGCATCGGTGTAGACGGGGCAGCGTCGAATGATGCATCCAATTTGTTGCAAGAGGCCCGCACCGCTTTTTTAGTGGCCCGTGTGAGAGAACAGAGTGCGGCGGCGATGACGGCTCGTGAGGCGTTGGAGTTAGCCACTCGCGGGGGTGCCAGGGTGCTCGGACGAGACGATATTGGTCATTTAGCACCGGGCATGTCGGCGGATTTTATTGCGTTTAATATCGATAACCCTGCGCTGGTGGGCAGTCACCATGATGTGGTCGCTGCCCTGATCTTTTGTCAGCCCCCATCGGTGCATTACAGCTTTATCAATGGCAAGAAGGTGATTGAGCAGGGAAGGTTGGTAACCGTGGAGATCGAAAAGCTCGTGGAGACTTGTAATCAGTTGGCTAAGGCGATGGTTGGCTGAGTTTGCACTGGAAACCTTGAATCGTCTTGTCTTGCAAGTATCTAACGGTGAAGTTGTGCGGCGGCAGATGCCTACAATACCCACAGATAGCTTCTGTTCTGTCCGCACCGACGCAGGGTTGGGCTGCTAGCCTAGACTATGAATGCTATGTGAGAGTGAGGCATAATTGAGATGCCATGATATTGCACTTAAAAGTTCTAAAATGCGTTAATTATGGTGAAGCCGTCATTCCATAGATCTCAAGAACTAGCGACGCATCGTGCCCGGACAATAGATTTCACTCAAGATCGTGAAGTTGTACAAGTCTTGCCTTCAGGAGCATTGCTTTCAAGTCAGCCAGGACAATGGAGTGGAGTTCACCTGAGCTATTATCACCATCCTGCTCACGAAATTCCAGCGATCACCTCTCAACACCACTTAGTCCTAGTTCATTTGGAAGCATCTACTCAAGTTGAGCAATGGTTGGGAACCCAGTATCAAAAAAATCATTTTCGAGCTGGCAGCGTTCTGGTTGTTCCAGCACATACACCTCACCATGCAAATTGGGATGCCGAAAATCGCTACTTGATTCTTAGTATTGAGCCACGTGCATTCCTCCACGCTGCACGATCTGCTGGTGATAGTAATACAGTCGAACTGATCCCACATTTTACAGACACAGATCCGTTGGTTCACGGGATTGGGTTATCACTCAAAGCTGAACTTGAGTCAGGAAACCTGGGAGGGCGGTTATATGCCGACACCCTTTGCACGACACTTTTTGTCCATCTGCTTCGCCACTACACGGTCGAAACAACCATTGTGCCAGCTCAAGCAGGAGGACTGCCACGTTATCAACTGCGGCAAGTCATCGAATATGTAGATGCACATCTTGACCAAGACCTTACCTTAGCTGAACTTGCCGCGATCGCTCAGCTCAGCTCTAATTACTTCACCCACTTGTTCAAACAATCGACTGGACTTACGCCACATCAATATGTAATTCAGCAGCGCGTTGAACAGGCAAAGCACCTTTTGCGTGAGGGAAAATTAGCCATCGCTGATATCGCGATTGAGGTGGGATTTGCCCACCAAAGCCATCTCAATCGCCACTTCAAGCGATGGGTTGGTGTGACACCTAAAGCCTTTATTAACAATTAGTGAGAATGTGCAAAAAATCGGAGAAAGCTGCAAGATATCAAAACTTGACCTACTGCATACTCGTAGATATCTACTGAAATATCGGTAAAGGAACAAGTTGCACATGTCACATATTCTGCATCTCGACTCTAGTCCAAGAGAGAGTCGTTCAGTTTCGCGCACCCTAACAAAGGCATTTGTCTCTAATTGGGTTCAGCATCACCCACAAAGTACGGTGACCTATCGAGATGTTGGGCTGCACCCAGTACCCCCCGTCGACGAATCATGGATTGCTGCAGCGTTCAACCAGTCTGAGGTCTTACCTACCGAACTTTCTGAGACTCTACAAATATCTGATGAGCTAATTGCTGAATTATTGCAAGCAGAATGCTATGTGTTTGGCATTCCCATGTACAACTTCAGTATTCCGGCCAATTTTAAGGCTTATGTTGATCAGGTTGTGCGCATCAACCAAACATTTACTCCAGCTTGGGGAGGGTTACTTAAGTATAAAAAGATGTTGATCATTAGTACACGAGGAAGTAGCTATGCCGCTGGCACAGACCTCGCCAGCTATGATTTTCAAGAACCTTATCTACGTGCGGTTTTTGGGTTTATTGGCGTGAGCGACATTACGTTTATTCATGCTGAAAACTTAAATATAGGAGAAGAATCTCGTCGGCAGTCTCTAGCCAAAGCTCATGACTTAATTCGCCAGACGACAACAACTTGGTAGCGAAAAGGGAAAGGCGGACTTTATAATGGCTTATCAAACTGAATCACGACTCCCCGTTGCAAAAGTTGACTGGCGAGGCAAACGTTGTGTGGATTATCGAGGTATCTTGCTTCTCGCGTTTCCGCTGTTTCTCAGTAGTGGGGTTCAAGCTGTCCTAAACCTTACAGACTCTTGGTTTATTGGACGCCTCTCGACTGATGCAATCGCCGCAATGGGGGCGCTGTACTTTCTTATCCTGGTACTGTTCGTCCTGTTTGGCGGAATCGGCATGTATGTACAAACCTTAGTCGCTCAAGCCTATGGAAAGGATAAACCTCACCAGGCCACCCAAGCGGTTGGGGCCGGATTTTGGGGTGCACTCTTGGTCACCCCACTGTTCGTTACACTGGCTCTTTCAGGAGCTGAACTGCTTGACCTGTTTCAGTTCTCTCCAGTCGTTGAGCAGTTAGCTATCGATTACTGGATGCCGCGTCTCCTAGGCTTGACAATCGCGATTATAAATTTAGGATTGACCGCCTTTTTTAATGGCGTTGGCAAAACTACGATTACGCTGTGGGTATCGATCGCCATTGCCCTCCTCAACGTAGTTTTGAATGAGGGCTTGATGTTTCAGTTGGGCATGGGTATGGCCGGAGCAGCGTGGGCGACAACCCTTTCGCTCATGGCTGGCATGGTGCTTTTTCTCTGGGTTTTTCTCAGCCGTGAGATTCGTCAAGACTTCCAATCTCATCGGATCTGGAAGCCTCAGTGGCAAACGATTCGCTATCTTTTTACAGCGGGTCTTCCACTCGGGTTTCTCATGACCGCCGATTTAACCGGGATTGCCTTCTTCCAAATCATGCAGGTCAAGCTTGGTGTCGTACCAGGGGCTGCTACCCAGGTTGTTATGATGCTGACCTCGACGGCCTACATGCCAACACTGGGCATCGCGCAGGCGGGAACAACCTTGGTCGGACAGTCAATTGGAGCAGGTAATCGCCGCTGGGCTAAGCGATTGGGCAATGTGACGATCGCCTTGTGTATGCTGTACTCGATTTCAGTGAATGTCTTACTTGCCTTTAACGGGCAGTGGCTAGTACCCCTATTCGTCACGACGACTGATGCCAAAGTTGAAGCCGTTATTCAACTGAGTCAGACATTACTCTGGCTAGCCGTTGTCTACAATGCTTTTAATGCATTGAATATTGGCAGCGCCTTTTGTCTTCAAGGTACTGGCGACGTCAAGGTGCCCAGTCTGCTTGCTGTTCTATTAAGTTGGTTGGGCTTTGTGCCACTAACCCATATCCTGACATTTAAGCAAGGGGAGGGGCTGGTTGATTTTCTTCCGCAATTAGGGGTCGGTATCTTTGGTGGATGGAGCGCTGCAATCCTGTTTACCCTACTACTGAGTTCATCTCTATTTTTGCGATGGTGGTTTGGGGGTTGGCAAAAAATTAGTTCGAGATAGAGCACAGCCTACTGGTTAGGTGTAATTTTCTTGCGAATGTCCTCTGGATAATCACCTAAAGACTGAACTGAGGCAGTCCAACAACTTACTATATGGAAAACATCTAGATAATCACCTTAAAATTTCAATTATTCGGATTTTTTCTAGATAATTGCCTTATAAAGTAGATATCCTAGAAATTTTTTGGATAATACACCTAATCTGCTAAATATCTCAGAAAGTTTTGCTGTATTTTCATTGACGTATACATAAATCAGCTTCTTTCATGCACTTCGGCCATCATAGTGTTGACAATTAAGCTGACGAGGCTCAACCCCCACCAGGCAGTTGACATTAATCGCAGCCACCCCAGACCCATCGGGCATGCTACCGTAAGCAAAACTTTCGATGCCACAGGTTTTGCAAAAAAGATGCTGGATTTCTTTTTTATTGAACAAATACTCCGTTAAATTGTCTTCTCCAGAATGAAGTTGAAAGTTCTCACGAGGCGTGAAGGAAAGGACAAACCCCATCGGTTGACACCTTGAGCAGTTGCAGGTGATCGCCTGGTCAATATCGACATCCACTTCATAGGCAACGGCACCACACTGGCACCCACCTTTGTAATGCTGAACTGACATAGTTATTGACCACCTACTAGGGCGACCACCTCTTTTTCCAACCGGTCACCCAGTTCATCTGCAGTGATATCTAAATCGTAGTCCATTTGTAGGCCAAGCCAAAATCGGGGTGACATATTGAAATAACGTGCCAGCCGTAGAGCTGTATCTGCAGTAATGCGCCGTTTGCCTTGGACAATTTCGTTGATGCGACGAGCTGGCACTCTAATGGCCAAAGCTAGCTGATTTTGACTGAGCTTCATAGGTTTCAGAAACTCTTCCAAAAGCACCTCTCCAGGATGAATTGGTTTTAGCTTGTCTTCGCTCATCTGAATACCTCAATGATAATCGACTATTTC
>JBCCRZ010000238.1:0-8480 GCA_039200855.1 Cyanobacteria bacterium P01_D01_bin.44
GGGATTTTGTCATTTCGAGAGGTGCCCACGGTCCTGGATGCGATGCGTCAGCTAAAGATCGAGCCCGACTTAATTTTGTGTGACGGTCAGGGCATTGCCCATCCTCGACGTTTGGGGATTGCCTCCCACCTGGGGGTATTGATTGACAAGCCCACCATTGGTGTAGCTAAGTCGCGGTACATTGGCACCCATGGCGAATTACCCGAAGAGAAAGGTGCGTGGGTGCCGCTGATGGATAATGACGAGCGCATCGGCGCGGTGGTGCGCAGCCGCAGTCGCACAAATCCACTATATATCTCTAGCGGGCATCGAATCGGCCTTGAGACCGCCATTGACTATGTTCTCAAATGCACACCGAAATATCGTCTGCCGGAAACCACTCGATTGGCCGATCGGCTGGCGTCACATCGAGGACCCATGCCGCCACTCAAGGGTGTTCGCTCGATATAGTTGCCGATGATTATCCCAAAAACACCAAGGATAAGCATTTCAGCTTTTGTCCTTGGTGTTTTTAAGCAGATTTATTTTTGCAATTAGGCTTGAAAGCTGACTTGATTCTCCCTACTGTAAGGATTTATCTAAACCCAACCGATGCCTGCCATACAAAGGCCAACAGCAAGAAGAAGATTGGCAAAATCGGCAGAATATCGATGAGGGGACCGAACGCTTGATATGCCTCAGGCAGCTTTGCAAGTAACAAGACGGCTTCCATTAAACTCTTGACCTCTCCAACACAGATTTAAGAATTGTTCTATATCTTAACACGGACCGAGGGCTTTATGAGTCTGACTCGAATAGACCTTAAGAACCACTAGAAGAAGGTTCTAGCCAATTTATAAAGCGTTCAAAAAAGCAATCTTGTAATATTGCTTCACGAATCATCTGAGTAAAGCGAATCAATTCTGTAATGTTATGAATCGATAGCAGCGTAAAGGCCAAAATCTCATGGGCATGAATGAGATGGCAGAGGTAGGCCCGGCTGAAGTTTTGACAGGTGTAGCAGGGGCAGGTCTGATCTAGTGGCGTCAAATCGCGACGAAAACGCTGGTTTTTGAGGTTCCACCGCTCCCCTGACACCAGGGCTGCGCCATGGCGGGCCAGGCGAGTCGGAATCACGCAATCAAATAAATCCATCCCAGCTGCGATCGCTTGGGCCATTTCTCGATAGGTGCCCACCCCCATTAGATAGCGAGGCTTGTGCTCAGGCAACAGCGGGGTCGTTGCTTTGACGATTTTTTCAATTAGTTCGGGGGGTTCGCCAACGCTGACACCGCCAATGGCGTAGCCCGGCAAGTCAAACTGAGCCAGGGCCTCAGCCGCCGCCTGCCGCAAATCAAGGTAAACCCCACCCTGGACAATGCCAAATAAAGCCTGATCGCTGCGCTGATGAGCTTGGATACAGCGCTCTAGCCAGCGATAGGTCCGGTCAGTGGCTTCAACCACTAAATCCCGTTCAGCCGGATAGGGGGGGCACTCATCAAAGGCCATGATCACATCTGCCCCCAGCTGATTTTGGATGGCGATGGAGTGCTCAGGGGTCATGTGGATAATGGCACCGTCCTTGGGAGAGCGAAACGTGACCCCGGTTTCATCAATCGTCCGCATCTGGCTCAGACTAAATACTTGAAACCCGCCGGAATCTGTCAAAATTGGCCCTGACCAGGCCATAAATTGATGCAGACCTCCGGCCTCAGCGACTAAGGATTCACCTGGTTGCAAATGCAGATGATAGGTATTGGCCAAGACCATCTCTGCCCCAGCATCCTTAAGCTGGATGGGGGTGACCGTCTTGACATTGGCCAGGGTCCCCACTGGCATAAAACGGGGGGTATGCACGGTGCCATGGGGGGTTTGAAACATCCCTGCCCGTGCTTGAGTATGGCTGCATTGAGCCTGGCATTTAAATGAGAAAGATGACAAAGAATCGCTCAAGGGGTTTATAGGTAGCAGACTAAAAGGAATTCAGGCGTCAAAATCCAGAACTCAGTTTACCCCTGTAAACCCCTATTGCGAAAAATTATTGTCATCATCCATACAGGCATCCCAACTGGCTGATAATGCCTCGGTCACCATTGCCTCCAGGGCTGCTGCATTGAGATTGCGAGTGGTCTGGTCCGCAAGGGGGTTAGACAACGGAATCAGTCGTAATCGGCGATTATCTTGGATAAGGTCAAAATAGGATTCGTTTTCTGAGAGTTGACCCATTTTGAGGTAATCAAAGCTACAGACGTTGAGGTAAAGACTTTGGTTGGCAACCAGGGTAGCTTGCTGAGGGTCCGAAAAGGCTTCTACCACGTAACCCTCACCCTGACTCGTTACTTGATTGTCATGTTCATGAAGGTATCGGACTCGGCCTAAATCGCTTAAGAGACGAAGCATGTCGACTTTGTTAATCACAAGGCCCTCGTCAACAAGACAGGGAGCAGGGAAGTCGATGTTACCGGAATGATGAGAGCTCATAAAACTATTAAGGAATAACCGCCAGGTACCCTTTGTGAGCCAAAAATAGGGGGTTTGATTGTCTATCCTCAAGATAATCGAAATCTCCACATTTGGAACTATGAAATGTGAGGAAACCGAGAGGATTTACGAGGATTGGTTTAAGTTAAGCCCATTGTGTCGCTAGCCAGGACGAATGTGCTCAGCCATAATACTGAATTCTATACCCAGACAGTCCCTTTTTCTATCATCCAAGACGGGCGAAATGTAAGATGCTTGGGGCTTTGACGACTTGGGTAGTTACCCGAAGTTACCAGCCAAAAGCAGTATGCTGGGACCCCATCGCAAAGGCATCGTTGTTGGCTGGCTGGGTATTAGGCCCGCTTTTGTTGGGTCCCGCATCTGTGATCCGGGATTCAGCACAAAATGAGGCTGTGTTAAAGCCTCCAAATCGTTTCACGATGCTGGTGCGCATACGCACATCTGGACTAACAAACCAAAAGCGCTCAATGGAGCTCATGGTTTCATACTCAGTTTCTAGAACCAACCCCCCTTCTGGGTCCATTTCATAGCGACCAACCACAGGCACAATTTCGGCGTAGCCGCGCTCTCGCAGTAATCGTCCTTGAGCGGGCGTGTCTTGATCGGGCACCAGTGCGAAAATCGTTTCCCCCTCATGGTTTTCTTTATCACGGTCCCAGGCCATCTCCCCAGACCATTTGACATAGGCCCCTCCGACCGCAAGGCCAGGGTCAATCTCATGCAGCTCACAAATAGCGATGATCTTGCTATGGTCTGCTGGCAGCGCTTCTACCGAAATGCGAGACCCTCCTAGCTCAGCCCGTCTAAACGGTAAGTGATGAGTCGTGCGCTGAGATTGCCACATTCCAGAACTCTGCTGGAAAAATGCCATTACATCTTGCATGGATTGGTAAAAAATAAGGTTCAAGAGACTTCACTTTACATAATACGATGCCCTTTAGGTCTCTGGGGAAAGCGCCAAAGTCACCCCCTAGGGTGAGACTGTTTCTCAGAATTAATTCTTAAAATGCTGGTATTCAAAGACAGATAGCCTCGAAACGTCGGCTTAAAATAGGGGCTTCTGTCTCATCTAACACCAAATCTGTATCAAAGATGTTAACTTTTATTAGTTTGATTAGTTATGGCTTGACAACTTGACGATCATATCAAGGCGATTTAGAATCTTATACAAAGTTACAAATAATTAAGCCCTTATCCACAAATCTCGTTTTTCTTTCTGATGAGGTTCTCAATTTTGGAGGAGTGATTACTATGGACATGCCTGGAAAGCTAAGCTTAGAGCAAGAATTTAAGCTGCAAGTCTTAAAGGAGCAGGTCAAGGGCCTGTCAATTGATCAGGCCCAAGAGTACGTAGTTGAGGTAATGCGCCAGATGATGGTGAAAGATAATCTGGTTAAGCACTTGCTTAAGAACGCATAGGCTCGATTTGACGAATTGGCCTTTGCCAATTCTGTGTAATCGCTCATTTGAACCCTAAAGCGCCCTCAGCATTGGCTGGGGGCGTTTGCTATGGAGGCCGCTTCCTGTCAAAGGTCTTTGATGAAAAATGAGCAGATTTAGGGTTGTGATTCTGCGTAGGAGAGACTTTGCCCCGGCCTTAGCAATGCCCTTTGGGCTATCCGCACCCCGATCAACCGCTAAGCTAATCACAGTTTCTAAACAGGTTTGTGGGACTCATCATCGCGGGCGAGCGCAGCGGTGTGGGAAAGACAACAGTAACGTTGGCGCTCCTGGCTGCTCTAGCAAATCGTTCAAGTCAAGTACGGCCATTCAAAATACAGTCATTTAAGGTGGGGCCTGATTACATCGATCCGATGTTTCATCAGGCGATCACCGGACAGGCTTGCTACAATCTGGACCCGGTATTGACCTCAGAGGCTTATGTGGTGGACTACTACAGGCGAGCCGCCCAGGGGGCTGACTATGCTCTGATAGAAGGGGTGATGGGTCTATTTGATGGGGCCTCGGGTGATAAAGATCTTGCTAGCACGGCCCACATTGCTCGATTGCTTGGCCTGCCGGTCGTTTTGGTGGTCGATTGTGCGCGCCTGTCGGGCTCGGTGGCAGCCCTGGTGCAGGGGTATCGCAGCTTTGATCCGCGGGTGGGGGTGGTAGGGGTGGTGCTCAATCGAGTGGGCAGCGAACGACACCTGAGTCTTTTGAAAGCGGCGCTGGCGACGATTGAGATGCCTGTGGTAGGGGTATTGCGCCGCGATGCGGTGAGGCCACTGCCAGATCGTCATCTGGGGCTAGTCCCGGCTGGGGAGTTGCAAAATTTTGAGGCGATCTCAGATCAGCTGGCTGAGGTGGGGCGGGGGTGTTTTGATTGGGCTCGGTTGGAGGACTGGGTTCGGATAGGTGGGGGAGATGGGTTTCGACTTCGCTCAGCCGAACGGGGAGATAGGGGGACGCGGGGACGCGGGGATATAGCCGTAGGGCAGGCGTCTTGTCTGCCTGGGTTAGTCAGGATTGCGATCGCATCCGATCAAGCTTTTAACTTTTACTATGCGGAGAATTTGACTCAGCTTGAGGCTCAGGGGGCGCAGTTGGTTTATTGGAGTCCTTTGCAAGATGAGCTGCCCGAGGTGGAGGGGCTTTATCTGGGCGGTGGGTTTCCGGAAATGTTTGCCGGTGCGCTGGCGGCTAATCAGCGGGCGCGATCGCAGGTAAAGCAGGCCATTATGGCCGGGATGCCTACCTATGCTGAGTGCGGTGGGCTGATGTATATGTGTGAAAAACTGACTGACTTTGACGGTCAAACTTGGCCGATGGTGGGGGTGTTGCCTACGGCAGTTGAGATGACAGGTAAGTTGAGTCTGGGCTACCGTCGGGCGATCGCTTTAAGCGATACGCCTCTGCTCGCAGCGGGTGAGCAGGTCATTGGTCACGAATTTCATCGCTCAGCGTTGATCGGTGACCTGCCCCAGCCGACATATCGCGCTCGGCGCTATAGTGCGCCCACCGGAGAAAAGCCCGAGGGCTGGCAGGTTGCAAACCTACATGCCTCGTATATTCATCTGCACTGGGGCGGGCGACCGGAGATGGCGCAGAGATTTGTGGCGCAGTGTGAGCACTATCGACGGGGAAGATTTTAGATTTTAGATTTTGGATTTTGGAGCCTTAGGTAGTCCTGCACGTGCTCAAAGTTCAACAGATTTCAATCTAAAATCCAAAATCGCCAATCCAAAATCCTTTTACTCCGTTACAATCTCCCGCAGCGCCCCCTCCACCTTTGGATACTGATAGGTAAAACCAGTGGCTTGGGTGCGCTCGGGCAGGACTTTCTGGCCTTCGAGGACAACCACGGCTCCGTCTCCGAGCAGGGTCTCGATGACAAATTCGGGGACGGGGAGCCAGGAGGGGCGATTCATGACTTTGCCCAGGGTGTCGCTCAGCTCGGCCATGCGGACGGGGTTGGGGGCGGTGCCGTTGTAGGTGCCCTGCATTTGAGGGTCGGTGAGCCCTTTGATGAATAAATTCACTAGATCGTCACGGTGAATCCAGGAAAACCATTGTTTGCCGCTGCCAATCGGCCCACCCGCATAGAGCCGAAATGGAGTGAGCATTTTTGCGATCGCACCCCCAGTCCCCAGCACAATGCCGATGCGAATGATCACCAGGCGGGTGCCATAGGCGGTCACTTTCTCAGCGGCACTTTCCCAGGATTGGCAAATCTGAGATAAAAAGTCGGTTTTGATCGGTTCGCTGGTTTCGTAAAATTCTGCGGTTTCGCTGGTGCCGTAGTAGCCAATGGCGGAGGCGCTAACCATGACACTGGGTTTAACGTCAGCCTTATCGATGGCTTCGACCAGTTTTTGAGTGCCAAGGTTACGACTTTCTGATATTTCCCTTTTGCGTTCCGGGGTCCACCGTTCTGCAATGGTCTCGCCTGCCAGGTTAACTACTCCGTCGCAGCCTGAAATCTCTGCTTGCCAGGGGCCTGATGTCAGGGGGGTATAGGCCACGACCTCAACTTTGGGAAACGCCGCTGTGGGAAATACCTTGCGGGCCCGTTCGGCGTTGCGGGTCAAGACCTTGATATGGTGGCCTGCCCCGTGCAGTTGCTCGACTAAACGAGAACCGACAAAGCCCGTTGCCCCAGTCACTGCCACTTTCATATCGCCTCCTTACACCCGCATTTCCTTTTCCAGTGTAATGGGTCTGCGTCCGCAGCTAAGCGTCTGGCGTAGGGGTTTCTCCGTAGGCCATCCCGTTGGCATCAGCATAGCTTTGCAGAAACCGCATCAATCGTTCCCAGTGATCGTCACGGTCAAGCTCAACCGTGCAGTCAACTCGCATTAGATCGTCCCCTTCGGGACCCCCAAAAATAAATTTCACCCCTGACGGCTGCACTTCAATAACCCCCTCACTGTCAGTCAACCTGAGCGCATTCGAAAACCGCTTGCGAAAGCTATTGAACTGTTCGATCGATTCCAGCGTGTCAAACATCATCACAATGCTGCGAACGCCTGTCGAACGATTTTGCCGCAGACTAACGTTGCTCAGGGTTTCGGGAATGCCTTCGAAGAATTCAATCGTAGGGGTTGAAATAGTCATGGTAAACAATCACTCACTATCTGCTGCTATCCTCACGGTTACCCCATGCCGCTGCTCAATCCACTCAAAGTCAATCTCAGTCAGGTAGTCAACCGCCCACGTCGCACAGCGCTGGATCATGTGATACGGGTAGGTGTGGGCCACGCCAATGACTGGAATGCCAGCGGCTTTTGCGGCTTCAATGCCGACAAAGGTATCTTCGATCGCAACGCAATCTTGGGGGTTGAGTGCAAGGGTTGGCGCTTGGGCATTGAGCTGTGCGATCGCAGCTTGATAACCATCCGGGGCGGGTTTGCCCCCGGATTGACCTACATCATCGTCGGTGACGATCACCGTAAATGCGTCTGTCAAATTGGCTTTTGTCAAGACTGCCTGGACTTCAGCGGCTTGACTACCGGCCACCAGAGCTAATTTGTAAGGGCTTGCCTTGATGCGAAACAACAGGTCTTCAAACCCTGGATATAGCGGTGGTTTATCGAGGGTATTGAGCCAGGCTTGATAGGCTTTTGCCTTTTTCCTGAGTAGCTGATTGAGATAATCGGCGGTGACGAAACGGCCTCGTCGCTGTAGCAATGTAGTGAGGCAGGCGCGTTCGCTACGTCCAAGACAATCTGGCCGATATTCTGCCGCATCGGGGCGCAAATTCTCTTCGATTAACAGTTGTTCAATCAGGTGTTGTTGCACTCGGTCATCTTTGACAACAACGTTATTGAAACTGACTAAGATGGCTTTAATCATCCTCGCTGCTTAGTGGGAACCCTACTGATCACTGTAGCGGAGCAAGCGCTCCCCATCTAAGGGACTGTATCTTATTGCCGCAATCAGCGTACGGCTTAAGCAAGGACGCTCAGCCAATACCCCGATCATTGAAAGATAAATGGACCTATAGATAACTTATAAATCGCCAAAGCAAAATATTCCACAAGCAGCGTAAGTTTATGTCTTTTATTGAGTATGCAAGCGCCTCTTAAAATCGTACTATTGAAGTTTATTTCTTAAAGTTAATGCCTGATCGCTGCTTTACGATTAGGCGCTTCATACATAGCCATTTTAGGATGTCTGCCATGCAACTACTGTCAGCGAACACCCAAATTTCAGCGGCATTGATTCCACTTTTACTAGAGTGGTGGCAGCAACGAAAACGTCTCGCTACGGGTGCCAGCGTCAATAGTTTGCCGGTTGTTAAGAATACCGATGATCGTTATCTAGAGGCATACCATCGCATGATGGATATTTATGCGGTGGTTAAAGCGGGTGGGGTGCAGGCCCAAACAGAAGCTGCCAAGTCTTACCTCAGTCGCGAGCTTGCCGCCTTGACTCAATCGCTAGATGAACTATCCGATGCCTCACTCTCTGCGGAGCAGCTGGCCCGAGACAAGCGGCAGATTCAGCATGAAATTGACGAGTTAGAGCGCTCGGTTAGCTGGCGGTTAGAGACGTTA
>JBCCRZ010000239.1:0-8480 GCA_039200855.1 Cyanobacteria bacterium P01_D01_bin.44
AACGACGGCATCGGCAAAGTCTACATGGGGCGCGAAATCTCCCAGGTGATGGGGCACCAGGGGGTCAACTGGCTAGAGCGCCCCAGTCGCGAACTCGAAGAACGGCCCGATGCCGCGGTGGATGCACTGGATTTACGACCTACCGATGTTGTTGCCGACATCGGTGCGGGGATCGGCTATATGAGCTTTTTGATGGCACGGCAGGTGCCCCAGGGCAAGGTGCTCGCCGTGGATGTGCAGCCTGAAATGATCGAGTTACTAGAGACCAGCCGCAATCAGCAATCCATCCAAAACGTGGAAACGGTCCTGGGGGAGGTTGCCGACCCTCACCTGCCTGCCGACAGCCTTGATCTGGCGCTGATGGTGGATGCCTACCATGAGTTTGAATCACCTCGGGAAATGATGGATGCGATCGCAACCGCCCTCAAACCCGGCGGGCGCGTGATCCTGGCCGAATACCGAGCTGAAAACCCACTGATTCTGATTAAGCGGCTTCATAAGATGTCCCAAAAGCAGGTCAAGACAGAAATGGCCGCCGTCGGGCTACGGTGGCTCAAAACCGATGATCGCTTGCCCCAACAGCATTTGATGTTTTTTGAGAAACCTATGGTTGAGGGTTAAATCGTTGACCAATCAAAGAGCAGCCCCGGTAGAGAACGCTCAAAATCTGGGGAATAATAGGCTATGCGGCCAAAATCGGCTGTTTGATAAAGATCTTATTAACTCGCTACGTGTTTTCCCTGAGATCAAAGAGTTATTTCCGTAAGGTGTAGCAGAGTAAACGTGAACCTGGAGGGGATCCAGTGAATTGGAAAGCAGGATTTATTTTAGGGTTCAGTGCTCTTATGGTGGGGCTCAGCGGCTGTCAGCTCTCGCCGCAGTCAACTTTAGCAGATGAGCCCCGTGAGTCTGCGATGGTCAAAAGCCCAGCCCAAGGGGCCATCGAAAATCTGACCCATGTCTCACCCGCCGCTGATCAGGCAATGGCTTTTAGGATCAATCAAGATGAGCAGGGACGTGCCTTACAAGGATATGACCCAGTCGCCTACTTTACTGACGGTGAAGCGATCCCAGGCGACGAAATATACAGCTTATCTTGGCAAGGCACAGAATGGCTCTTTGCCACAGCTGAAAATCGCGATCGCTTTGCCCAAACCCCTGAGCAATATGCCCCTAAAAACGGAGGATATTGCACATTTGGCGTCGTCTTAAGTAAAAAGCTCGATGGCGATCCAGAAGTTTGGTCCATCATCAATGACCATCTCTACATTTTTTTGAATGAAGAAGTCCGCGATAAATTCCTGAAGGACCAGTCAGGTAATCTGACAAAAGTGCTTACAAACTGGCCTCAGATTCGGGATAAATCACCTGAAGAGTTAGAGTAATGTGGTTGCTCAAGCGATTTAGCCAAAAACCCAGATTTCGACAACAGTTCTCACTCCTGGCTGTGATTACGCTGCTGGTCACGGCGTCGCTAGCGCTACTCGACTTTCAAGCCAAATCCAAGATTGACGATATCCTCGAGAGACAGCAAAATTTATTATCCACTCAAGACCAACTAGATGAGATTCAGCAAGAGACCATTTTGGCTCGACTCGATGAATCCCAAATCATCCGTTTGGGCAGGTCCTCTTTATACGAAGACTTCTCAGAGAAGATGGACACTGTCCGAGTCAGGTCAAAATATTTGATCGAAGAGTGTCAGAACAAAGAGATTTCTGAGACATTAGAAATCATGTTAAAAACTTTGGACAGATATCAAAAATCTGTCGAAGAAACGATAGAAGTTCAGAACAAAATTGGCCCAGGGGAAGTCGATGGTATCTTATTTGAGATTCAAGCCCTGACGCTTGACATTCAGGATCATCTAAAAAAGGCCAATCAGCCTGCTCTAGTTGCTCAATTTGCCCAGCTTCAGCTTTACGAAAGAGACTTCAGAAATACGTTAGAGATAACGTTGGCTGAAAATTTGGAGAGTCAGATTGTATCGTTAAGTCGAAATGTCCAAAATAAGCCAATCCCCTCAGGCTTAAAAAGTCAGCTGCTCACAAAACTTGACCGCTACCGTGTGCTTGCGTCAGAGCTGACTGACAGTACGCTGGTGCTGCAGCTAGTGATCGCTCAAAATGAACTACAGTATGAGCGAATCACCCCTCGCATTCAGGAAAGTCAGCATAAAATTGATGGCTTACTCGATGTCACCGCATCGGATCTGATTCAGCATCAGCGAAACTCCATTATTCACGCCATCATTATTTTTAGTAGCGGTTTTTTATTAATTTCTCTATTTGCTCTTTTTCAAGTTCGCAGTACCCAAGACTTAACCACCCGTCTCCAGAAATTGGCCAGTCAAATGCGCGAATTTGCTGCTGGTAATTTTGCCAAAGCCGATGAACTCCTGAGCAGTCCAGATGAGGTTGGTAAGGTTACCCAAACTTTCCTGTCAATGGCAGAAAAAATTCAAGCTCAGATTGCCACTATTCAGCAAGAGCGTGAAAAAGCTGAAGTCGCCAACCAGGCAAAATCTCAATTTTTAGCCAACATGAGTCATGAAATTCGCACGCCTATGAACGGGGTGATTGGCATGGCCAGCCTGCTGCTTGAGACCGACCTCACCCTGGAACAGTACGACTGTGCAAAAACGATTCGCAACAGTGGAGAATTGCTATCTGCAATTATCAATGATGTCTTAGATTTTTCCAAAATCGAATCTGGCAAGATAAGTCTTGAATGCAAATCTTTTGAGCTTAGAAACTGTATTGAAGAAGCCCTCGATATCTTGCTCCTTAAAGCTGCAGAAAAAAAACTAAATTTGCACTATATCATTCACGATGATGTCCCTACTTTTATCAAGGGTGATATTACAAAGTTGCGGCAAATCTTAGTCAATTTAATGAGCAATGCCGTCAAGTTTACTGAGGTTGGAGAAGTTTTTTTGACGGTAGAGCTAAATGCCCTAGTTGAGACTGTAGCTGAGCTGAAATTTTCAATTTCAGACACTGGTATTGGGATTTCAAAAGAAGATTTATCGAAACTTTTTAAGGTCTTTTCGCAAGCCGATGCCTCGACCACTCGAAAATATGGCGGTACCGGATTGGGACTGGCAATTTGTAAACAGCTGACAGAGCTGATGGGTGGGCGCATCTGGGTTGATAGTCGAGTGGGGCGCGGTTCAACCTTTTGTTTTACGATTCGAGCCCCCGTTGCAGAAACCTACCCCAGACGCTATTTTTCAACCCCCACTCCCAACCTTCAAGATAAGCATGTCCTGATTGTGGATCACCGGACCACCAGTCGCCGCATCCTCGAAAAGCGCTGCCGCAGTTGGGGCATGAATCCCCATGTAGCCACCTCAGGTGAACAGGTTTTAAGTCGAATCCAGCGGGGGCAATATTTTGATCTCGCCATCATCGATATGCATATCCCAGATATCAATGGGATCAAACTGGCTCAAAAAATCTATCAATTCAAAACCCAGCGTGATTTACCACTGATTTTGATTAGCTCTGTGAATCCCCTCGAAAGTATTGAGGATCTCTTTACTTCTGTCTTGAAAAAGCCCGTCGAGCAGTCGATTTTGTATGATGCGCTGGTCTCAGCTTGCTCAGGCGATTGGCAAGCCCCAGCACAGTCCGTTCACCCAAAAACTCCCCCGAAACAGGCGGCTCATAAACAAACGGTTCATAAACAATCCGAAGTTGATAGTGGTCTGGCAGCACAGTTTCCCCTCAAAATTTTAGTGGCCGAAGATAACCTGGTTAATCAAAAGATCGCCCTCAAGATGCTATCCAAGTTTGGCTACGCCGCAGACGTGGTCGCCAATGGTCTGGAGACGCTCGAAGCGCTTAATCAGCAAGCCTATGACGTGGTCTTTATGGATGTACAAATGCCTAAAATGGATGGCCTTGAGACCACCCGCAGGATTATCGAGCGCTGGGGCAAACAGCGCCCTCGGGTGATTGCGATGACTGCCAATGCCCTAAAACAAGACAAGGAAAATTGCCTGAGTGTTGGCATGGATGGCTATATCAGCAAACCCTTTTCGATGACCGATTTTCAGTCTGCTTTGTTAGAGGTGGGACAAAAAGCTAAATTGCCCCCTTTAGAAGAAGCTAGCTAGGGCTGTGTCAAGTTTAAAGTCGCGGTCGGGACAAGTGGGGAAGTGGGAAGTGCAGCGCCCCCACCAACGCACCAGTACAGCGCTCCCACCAACGCAGCGTTCTCACCTCTCCAAAGGCTCACAAAGTGGCACAATAGATAACTACAGAGCAACGTTAAAGGAAAATCCAATGCTGAAACGACTGGCGGCACTGTTTTTGGTAGTGATCGCGCTAAGTTTGCAGGGCTGTGTTGCAGCAGGGGGCGGGCTCCAGAGTTTTGCAAACACCTATAATGGCTACCAGTTTTCATACCCCACCGGTTGGGTACAGGTCAAAGTGAGCGATGGTCCTGACGTGGTGTTTCATGACATCATCAACCCCAGCGAGAACGTCAGTGTGGCCATCAGCCCGGTCGAAGACGACACCACTCTGACGGACCTGGGCACCCCGACCGAAGTAGGTTACAAGCTCTCTAAAAGTATTACAGCGCTGGCGGGTAGCGATCGCAACGTCGAACTCGTCAGCGCCCAAGCCATCGATCTGGAGGAGGGCAAAACCTACTACATCCTGGAATACGTGGCCGATCTTCCCTCCGGCGTGCGTCACAACCTGGCTAGCGCCATCGTCCGCCGGGGGCAGCTGTTTACCTTCAATGCTTCCGTCCCCGAAGCGCGGTGGAGTAAGGTCAAGGATCTCCTCAAGCAGTCCGTCGCCACCTTCTCGGTTTATTAGGCGGACAGATTCAGTCTCCTACGCCCCAATCTCCCCATACGGAGAGTCCGCTTTCTAGAGTTCTCGATGTCTAGACCTCAGTTTGTCCTAGCCTCAGCCTCCATTGGACGACGACGATTGCTCACCAATGCTGGCATTCAACCCTTTGTATGCCCCAGCAAATTTGACGAAGACCAGATCCAGCTCTCCGACCCGGTAGCCATGGTCAAAGCCCTCTCGCAAGGCAAGGCCGAAGTGGTCGCTCCCCAGTTTCAAAATGCAATTGTGCTGGGCTGTGATTCAGTACTGGCCTTTGACGGCGTGATTTACGGCAAGCCCGAAACCCCCGAGGTGGCAAGTCAGCGTTTGCGACAAATGCGAGGGCGCGTTGGTGAACTGTATACCGGCCATACCCTGATCGCCCCACAACAAGCCCGGACATTGGTGCGCGCCCAGGCTACTCGCATTTTCTTCGGTCAAATTTCCGAGCGTCAAATCGAAGCCTATGTCGCCACTGGCGAACCCATGAACTGCGCCGGGGCGTTCACTATTGATGGCAAAGGCAGCCTTTTTATCGAAAAAATCGAAGGCTGCCACACGAATGTGATTGGGCTCAGTATGCCGCTGCTCAGGGCCATGCTGGATGAGCTGGGCTATAACGCGACTGATTTTTGGTGAACAGCCCTTATCTTCCGGCCCCTTTCCCTTTAAGGGCATAGAACCCTTATAGCCTTGGTGCAATTTCCCAGGGCCGATAGCCCGCTCGAATGCAGCTAGTCAGGGCTTCATCGGCGGCCAGCTCCGCCGCGTCACGCAGGTCGATGACACAGGTTGCATAGCGCTCTGGCAGCACGCTGCGTCCGCAGTATTCCATCGCCGTAGGATTGGGTGCAGTTAACAAGCTGTCATGGATATCGATGGTGCAATTAGCCACCTCTTCTGGGCGACGGGTGCGCTCGCATACTGACAGCGCCTCGGCAGCACCAATCCCGGTTACGTCGTTAATATCAACTACGCAGTTTCCCAACTCCTCTGGGAAGCGGGCCCCGCCGCAGGCGGCGGTGGCCTCTGCCGTAGCAATACCCTTGTCTAGTAACCCAGCGGTGCAATCAAAGAACCCATCATCCGTGGCAGAGCTGGGGGTTGCAGATAGGACAAAAACACTGGCAATAGATGCGGTTAACGGGAATAAAGACCGCCGACGCTGAAAATTAATCATGGCAACAAAAAATAAACTCACACTAAGAATGCTGAAGTCATCATTAAACCTTGCCCATATCCAGACCTGTGGTTTGCCCTAGGAAAAAACTCAAGTTTTCAAGCTGGACGTGGTTTATCAAACTTTAAGTCATTAAAGTCGCACCCCGAGAGCCCTTCGATACTGCACAGTTTAATGGTTTAGAAAGGAAAAGGGATTTCCTTTCTCACCCTGATCTAATCTACAGTGAAGGGGTGATACCAAAATGATACGTGCGATTTAGAGGTTATTTAATATGCATCTGAGTGACATAACTCATCCTAACCAGTTGCATGGCCTTTCAATACATCAGTTAGAAGACGTTGCCCGGCAAATCCGAGAAAAACATCTTGAGACCGTTGCCACCAGCGGTGGTCATTTGGGCCCCGGTTTAGGGGTGGTAGAGCTAACCCTTGGACTGTATCAAACCCTCGATCTAGACCATGACAAGGTGGTTTGGGATGTCGGTCACCAGGCATATCCCCACAAATTGCTGACCGGTCGCTACCACGATTTTCATACTTTGCGTCAAAAAGATGGTGTCGCGGGCTACCTCAAACGTGGCGAAAACCCCTTTGATCATTTCGGCGCGGGTCACGCGTCAACCAGTATCTCAGCCGCCCTGGGGATGGCCATTGCCCGCGATTTGCAAGGCGATGATTACAAAGTCGCGGCCATCATCGGTGATGGTGCCCTCACTGGTGGCATGGCCCTAGAGGCGATTAACCATGCTGGGCATCTACCCAATACCAATCTGGTGGTGGTGCTCAACGATAATGAGATGTCAATTTCGCCTAACGTGGGGGCGATTCCGCGCTACCTCAATAAAATCCGGCTGAGCCCGCAGATGCAGTTCCTCTCAGACAATATTGAAGAGCAGCTCAAGCATCTGCCGTTTGTCGGCGATTCGATTTCTCCCGAGTTAAGCCGTGTCAAAGAAGGGATGAAGCGACTGGCCGTCTCCAAAGTAGGGGCCGTCTTTGAGGAACTTGGCTTTACCTACATGGGACCGGTCGATGGCCATAACCTGACGGAGCTAATCGCCACCTTTAAAGAAGCCCACCACCATGGCGGACCTGTCCTGGTCCATGTGGCAACGGTCAAGGGCAAAGGCTACGAAATTGCCGAGAAAGATCAGGTGGGCTATCATGCCCAGTCGCCTTTTAATCTGGCCACGGGCAAAAAGCTGCCCTCCTCTAAGCCCAAACCACCCACCTACTCTAAGGTGTTTGCTGAGACCTTAATTGCCCTGGCCCAAGAAAATCCCAAAATTGTCGGGATTACCGCTGCGATGGCGACGGGCACTGGCTTAGATAAGCTCCAAGCAAAACTCCCCAAACAGTACATCGACGTGGGGATTGCCGAGCAGCATGCGGTCACTCTGGCCGCGGGGTTAGCCTGCGAGGGGATGCGTCCGGTGGCGGCGATCTATTCCACCTTTTTACAACGGGCCTACGACCAGATCGTTCACGATGTTTGCATCCAAAAGCTGCCGGTCTTTTTCTGCCTGGATCGGGCAGGCATTGTTGGGGCAGACGGCCCCACTCACCAGGGCATGTACGATATTTCCTACCTGCGAAGCATTCCCAATATGGTGGTGATGGCCCCCAAAGATGAGGCCGAGCTACAGCGGATGCTGGTGACCGGCATTAACCACACTGGCCCGATCTCAATGCGCTATCCCAGAGGCAGCGGCTACGGCGTCGCCCTGATGGATGAAGGCTGGGAAGCCATTCCCATCGGTCAGGCGGAGCTACTGCGCCAGGGCGATGATTTGCTGATGCTGGGCTACGGCTCAATGGTCTACCCTGCCTTGCAAACCGCAGAAATCCTTAGCGAACACGGGGTTGAGGCAACCGTGATCAATGCTCGGTTTACTAAACCTTTAGATACCAACCTGATCGTGCCGCTGGCTAAAACCATCGGTCGGGTGGTCACCCTGGAGGAAGGTTGCTTGATGGGTGGGTTTGGCTCTGCGATCGCAGAATCTATCCTCGACCACCAGGTCAACGCTCAAGTCCTGCGCCTCGGCGTCCCCGATCTCCTGGTCGATCACGCCACCGCCGATCAATCTAAGGCCTCCCTCGGTCTCACCCCACCCCAGATGGCCGATTCGATTTTGCAACGATTTGAGCTGGCTGCGGCTAAGCGGGAGTTGGCAGGTTTGGGGTAGAGGGTAGTGGGTGGAGGGTAGTGGGTTAATTCGGCAAGATTTTCCATTCCCTTTACCCAACTCCCAGTTCCCTTTGCCCTATCCCCGCTTCACCGACTACTCGCCCTGAGCCGAGTTTGCTCCGGCTTGGTTGCCAACCGATTTGACGATCTCTTCGGCAAGGTGTTTACGCCCCTTGGTAGTAGCGAGTAAATCGAGGTCCGCCGAGCAAACAGGTGTCTGTGCCAGCGGGGAAGTTGCCCCAATACCTTACCCAGAG